>CAZVAB010000128.1:0-4600 GCA_964625045.1 uncultured Oscillospiraceae bacterium
CTCGATTACGTCGTCTTTTGCCAAGTCAGGAACCTCCTAGGTTGTTACTTTGCATTTCCCGGCTTAAATAAGCCAGATCTCTTCGTAATTCGCTGTTGAGCACTTTGTCGCCTTGCCTTAGCTTCTCAGCGACTCTGGTCTCAGAGCGAAGGACCTTATCCAAATGCTTCCGCTTTTTCAGCTTCGGCTTTTCCAGTGTTCGGTCCTTTCCATTTACCAGGCGCAGGTGATCACCATCTACATTCAAGACGTAGAACAGCTTTCCCGCGTCCCGGCCGGCTGTGGACTGAACCACATCCGCAATGTCAATATCCGATAATCGTTCTGGGTCCATAGTTAAAGTCCTTCAGTGACGGTGAGTATTTCCGGCTCGCCGTCGGTGATGAGTACAGTATTTTCATAGTGGGCCGAGAGCTTTCCGTCGGCTGTGACAGTGGTCCATCCATCCTTGAGGACACGGACATCATAAACGCCCGCATTCACCATGGGTTCGATGGCCAGGGTCATGCCGGGGATCAATCTTGGACCACGACCGGGTGCGCCGTAGTTCGGCACTTCCGGTTCCTCGTGCAGCTGTGCGCCAACGCCGTGACCTACGAAAGAACGCACAACCGAATAACCGTTAGACTCCACATACGTCTGAATGGCGTGGGAGATATCGGACACTCTGTGTCCGCGCTTCGCGAAGCGGATGCCTTCAAAGAAGCTCTGCTTCGTGACTTGGATCAGCTTTTCGGCTTCGGCGCTAACGGCACCGCAGGGAAAAGTCGCTGCGCAATCACCATGAAATCCCTTGTAGTACGCACCCACATCAACGGAAACGATATCCCCTTCCTTCAGGACGTAACCGCCCGGAATGCCGTGGATGATCGTGTTGTTGACCGAGACGCAAGCACTGGCCGGGAAGCCATTGTAGTTCAGGAACGACGGTTTCGCGCCCTGACTCACGATGAAATCGTGAACGGCTTTGTCGATCTGCTTGGTGGTCACACCAGGTCTTACCATCTCCCCTGCCAAAGCACGGGCTGCCGCGGTAATCTTACAGGCCTGGCGCATCAAAATCAGTTCTCGTTCATTTTTGATTGCGATCATAACTTCACCCCAATTGCCTTCAGGATCTCCCGATGGGCATCCGCAATGGACTGGTCGCCATTAACAAGGCTTAATGTGCCATGGGCGCCGTAAAAGTCCTTCAGCACCTCTGTCTGGTCATGGTAAACTTCCAGGCGGTGACGCACCGTTTCCGCCGCGTCGTCCTTCCGGGTCACCAATTCACCACCACACAGGTCGCAAATGCCTTCGGCTTTCGGGGGATTGGCGACGATGTGATAGCTTGCGCCGCATTTGCAGCACACCCGACGGCCGGTCATCCGGCCCTCGATCACATCATCGTCGATCTCTATGGAGATCACATGGTCGATGTGGATGCCCCGTGCTTCCAGTGCTTCCGCCTGGGCCAGCGTGCGGGGCACGCCGTCCAGGATGAAGCCGTTGGCACAGTCGTCCGCTGCCAGGCGCTGTTCAACAATGTCCAGGACAATGTCGTCAGGCACCAGGGAGCCTTCGTCCATGATTCTCTTGATCTTTTTACCCAGCTCGGAGCCATTTGCCATGGCTTCCCGCAGGGTATTCCCGGTTGAGATGGCGGGGATGGAGAGTGCCTTTACCAGCAGCTCTGCTTGTGTCCCCTTACCGGCGCCGGGAGCGCCTAGTAGGATTAGATTCATCCTGCCATTCCTCCGACCTTAGTCCAGGAAGCCCTTGTAATGACGCATCAGCATCTGGGCTTCCAGAGCCTTCGCGGTTTCCAGTGCAACACTGACCACGATGATGATGGAGGTACCGCCGATGGACAGGCTGCTGCCAAGAATGTTACCTGCAACGATGGGCAGCAGGGCAACAATGCCCAGATACACAGCGCCGAAGACAACGATCTTGTTGATGACCTTCTTAATGAAGTCAGCAGTGGGCTTGCCGGGGCGGAAGCCGGGGATGAAACCGCCGTTCTTCTTCAGGTTGTTGGAAATTTCCACCGGATCATACTGAATAGAAGCATAGAACCAGCTGAAGAAGAAGATCAGCAGGAAGTAGCAGATGGCGTAGATCCAGGAAGAAGAAGAGAACACGTTCTCATACATCCAGGACTTGGTCCAGCCGCCAAAAGTGCAGATCGTAGCGGGGAGAGATGCAATAGACTGTGCAAAGATAACGGGCATAACACCGGTCATGCTCACCTTGATGGGCAGGTTGGTGTTCTGACCGCCGTAGATCTTGCGACCTACGACACGCTTTGCATACTGAATGGGGATACGACGCTCGGCATCGTTAACGAAGACGATCAGAATGACCAGAGCAGCAGCACCTAGGGCCACAAGGATTCCCTTCCACCATACCATGGAGAACAGACTGCCAGCCATGTCGGGCAGACGGGAGATGATGTTGGCAAACAGGATCATGGAGATGCCGTTGCCGATGCCATGCTCGGTGATCTGCTCACCCAGCCACATGACCACAGCGGAACCAGCAGTGAAGGTCATGATGATGACCAGTGCGGGTAGGAAGCCCTTGTCGGTGATGATGCCTGCGTTGTTCTTGAGCATCATGTAGTATGCCCAGCCCATCAGCAAACCCAGACCAACAGTGGTCAGACGGGTGATCATTTCGATCTTCTTCTTGCCCTCTTCGCCGCCATCCTTGGACAGCCGCTCCAGTGCGGGAATCGCAATAGTCAGCAGCTGGATGATGATGGAGGAGTTGATGTAGGGCTGGATGGACAGTGCCAGAACGGTGGCCTGAGAGAAGGCGGAACCGGACATGGCATTGTACAGACCCAAGATCGTATCAGACAACTTGGTGTTGAAGTAAGTTGTCAGCGTGTCCACATCGATGTAGGGCACCGGAATGACATTGCCGATCCGGTACAGCAGCATGATAAGGACGGTGAAGATCAGCTTTTTCCGCAGTTCGGGGATGTTCCAAGCGTTCTTCAGTGTCTTGAACACTTAAATCACCTCGGCCTTTCCGCCTGCCTGCTCAATTTTTTCCTTTGCAGACTCAGAGAAAGCCGCTGCCTTAACAGTAATCTTCTTGGTCAGAGTGCCGTTGGACAGCACCTTCAGACCGTAGGGGCACTCATTGATGATGCCCTTCTCAATCAGCGCAGCGGCATCAACCACAGCGCCATCCTCAAAGCAATTCAGGACAGCCAGGTTGATGGCAGTCAGAGGCTTCGCAAAGATGTTATTGAAGCCACGCTTGGGGATACGACGGACCAAAGGCATCTGGCCGCCTTCAAAACCAACGCGGACCTTGCCGCCGGAACGGGCCTTCTGGCCCTTGTGACCACGACCACCGGTCTTGCCGTTACCGGAACCGATACCGCGGCCCTTCCGCTTGCCCACCTGAGTGGAACCCAGGACAGGAGAGAGTTCATGCAGATTCATTTTCTTTCTCCTCCTTATTCAACTTCGGTAACCTGCAGCAGATAGCCGATCTTGGCGATCTTGCCGCGGGTCTGAGTGTTGTCCGGCTGGATGGTAACCTGGCCGATCTTGCGCAGACCCAGGGACTCAGCAGTTGCGATATGCTTTTCCAGACGGCCGTTCAGGCTCTTAACCAGCTTAATTTTCAGGTTTGCCATGTTAATTGCCCTCCTTAACCAACGATTTCTTCAACGCTCTTGCCCCGGATCGCAGCGACCTGCTCGGGAGAACGCAGAGAGGCCAGGCCAGCCATGGTAGCCTTGACCACATTCTGGGGATTGTTGGAACGCAGGCACTTAGAGCAGATGTTCTTAATGCCAACAGCCTCCATGACAGCACGGACAGCGCCGCCGGCGATCACGCCGGTACCCTCGGTAGCGGGCTTCAGCAGCACAGTGCCGGCGCCAAAGATACCGATGACATCATGAGGAATGGTGTTGCCAGACAGGGAAACCTTGATCATGTTCTTCTTAGCATCAGCGATGCCCTTCAGAATTGCCTCGGAAACCTCAGCTGCCTTACCCAGGCCGTAACCAACAGTGCCCTTGCCGTCGCCGACGACGACCAGAGCGGAGAACTTCATAACACGGCCGCCCTTAACGGTCTTAGAGACGCGGTTCAGGTAAACGACCTTCTCAATGAGCTCGGGAGCTTCATTGGCAGAGTTCTTATTATAAGCCATTTCTTTTCCTCCTCTACCTTAGAACTTGAGGCCGCCCTCGCGGGCGCCATCAGCCAGAGCAGCGACACGGCCATGGTACACATAACCGCCGCGGTCGAACACGACCTCTTCGATACCCTTTGCCTTTGCACGCTCAGCAATGACCAGGCCGACCTTCTTGGCGGCTTCTGCATTGCCGGTGGTGCCCTCAAAGCCCTTCTCCAGCGTATTGGCGGAGACCAGAGTGACGCCGTTCACATCGTCGATGATCTGAGCGTAGATGTTCGCGTTGGAGCGGAACACATTCAGACGGGGACACTCGGGAGTGCCGGAGATCTTGCCACGGACGCGGACATGCCGCTTCAGGCGCATTGCATTCTTATTAACCTTGCTAACCATTTGGGCACACCTCCATTACTTCTTGCCACCGGTCTTACCAACCTTACGGCGGATGACC
>CAZVAB010000129.1:0-4582 GCA_964625045.1 uncultured Oscillospiraceae bacterium
CTGTCCATACAGGACTACCTAAAAACCACCGCCGGAGGAAATATCCTCCGGCGGCCAGTTTGTCAAAGAACCCCTGTTTTCTGCTTCTGAAAACAGGGGTTCTTTGACAAACTGGCCTCTCCCTTTGGGAGAGGTGTCACGGCAAATGCCGTGACGGAGAGGGAGGATTTTTGCCCTCTCAGACTGAAATCAAAGATTTCGGCCAGCTCCCCCACAAGGGGAGCCAAGGAACGGTACTTTTGTGACACACTGAGCCGCCTCCGTGATGGAGGCGACTTTCTGATTTTCTTTATCCTCTCAGCAGGCGCTTACGGGCGATGTTGATGGGGCCCTCCTGCATGTGGTTGATCCATTCCAGGCTCTTGCCGCAGCCGTAAGCCACGCAGGATGCCGCATCGTCAGCAATGGTGCAGGCAATACCCGTGCGCTCCGTCAGCAGCTTATCCATGCCCCACAGCAGGCTTCCGCCACCGGTAAGGGTGATGCCGTTTTCCGCGATATCGCTGACCAGCTCCGGGGAAGTTTCCTCCAACACGGACAGCACCTCGTCTGCGATCTGCCGGGCGGGGCGGCGCAGCACCTCGTACACCTCCGACGACAGCAGCTGCAGCTGCCGGGGCATACCGGTCTTGGCATCCCGGCCCTTGATGGTCACACTTACATTTTCAGGCCGCTCGTAGACACAGCCAATCTGGATCTTTACATCCTCCGCCGTGGCCTGACCGATGACCACGCCGTGCTTGCGCCGGACATAACGTCCAATGGCCTCATCAAAGGCACCGCCTGCCACCTTGAGGGAAGTGGAAGATGCCACACCGTTGAGGGTCAGCACGGCGATATCCGTGGTGCCGCAGCCGATATTGACCACCATGTGACCGTTGGGGCCGCTGATATCCAGACCCGCACCCATGGCAGCAGCCAGGGGCTCTTCGATCAGATACACCCGGCGGGCACCGGCTTCGATGGCAACGTTGATCACCGTCCGCTCTTCTACTTCCGTCACGCCGCTGGGCACGCTGATGACCACCCGGGGCTTGGGTGTGAACAGGGAGCTTTTGGAGGCTTCCTGGAAGAGCTTTTTCAGCATCTGGACGGTCATCTCATGGTCGGAGATGACACCTTCTTTCAGCGGATACATGGCAACCACATTGCCAGGGGTTCTGCCCAGCATATTCCGGGCCGCAGCGCCCACCTGCAAAATTTTGCCGGTGTTCTTATCCATGGCGACCACCGAGGGTTCCCGAACCAGAACGCCCTTGCCGTCCACATATACCAAAACATTTGCCGTACCCAGGTCGATACCCAGATCATGAGAAAACAATTGCATAATCTTCACCTAACTTTTCTTGTCTGATGCCGGGCTGCCGCCAAGGCACCAAAATGAACTTCCTTTGCGCCCATGGTCAAAAGCATCCGGGCACATTCTCCGGCTGTGGAGCCGGTAGTCACGATATCATCCAGAAGCAGCACCCGCTTGCCTGCCAGCAACTGAGGCTGCTCCACTTTGTATGCGCCCAGGACATTTGCCCGGCGCTGGGCCTCCCCCACGATGCCGGATTGGGGCGGATTGTGACGGATCTTGCGCAGCAGGCGCACCGGCTCCATCCCCAGTTCCTTTCCCACCGCCCGGGCCAGCAGCTCCACCTAGTCATAGCCCCGGCGCAGCTTCCGCCGCTTGCTGATGGGCACCCAGGTCAGCAGGTCGAACCCCTCCGGGTGTTCCTGCTGCAAGCGCATGGCAAGGAGTCTCCCGTAGCCCCGGGCATATCCCCGGGCACCCCGGAATTTGAATCGAAGCAAACTTTCTCTTGCTTGTCCTTCATAATACCAGACTGCCGCCCAACTGTCAATAAAAGGCAGCTTCATCCTGTAATTTCGGCACTCCGGCCCATCCGTGCGGCAAGCTCTGCACAGATCCAGCTCCTCCGGTTCCAGAATCTTTCCGCACAGCAGACATTTGGGTGGAAAGAGCAGCCGCCCGATCCGATCCAGCATTTTCATCAGACCTTTCCCTGTAACCGCAGCTTCAGTCCCGTATATCGGCGGCCCCGCTTGGCATTTTCCGTCATGGCTGCCACCGTCTCCCCCCGGCCCACGATGATGAGCAGTTCCCTGGCTCTGGTGATGGCCGTATACAGCACGCTGCGGCTGAGCAGATACGGCGAACCATTCCAGGCGGACAAGATCACCGCCCGGTATTCACTGCCCTGGCTTTTGTGTACCGTGACAGCATAGGCAGGTTCCAGCTCATTGAGCTGTGTAAAATCGTAAACCGCTTCCCGGTCATCGAACACCACCGTCAGCGTTTCCATTTGGGGATCGATCTGCCGGATGGTGCCCACGTCGCCATTGAAGATGCCTGTCCCCACGGCGCTGCCATCGCACTTTTTCCACATTATATCATAATTATTGCGGATCTGCATCACCCGGTCACCCTCCCGGAAGGAAAAATCACCGAACTGCCGCTCTTTTTTACCGCCCCCCGCCGGGTTTAGGGCACTTTGGAGCGCCTGATTCAGCGTTCCCGTGCCCACGCCCCCCTTACGAGTGGGGGAAAGCACCTGGATCTGCTCCGCCGGGATGCCCATATTCTTGGGCAGGCGGCTGCTGCAAAGACCGGTGATGGTCTGGCGCACCTCCTCCTCCGTCCGGCAGGGCAGGAAGAAGAAATCACTTTTCACATTTTTCAGCTCCGGCATCTGCCCATTGTTGACCCGGTGGGCATTCATCACGATAAGGCTTTCCTGGGCCTGGCGGAAAATTTCCGTCAGGCGCACAGCAGGCAGCGCTTCGCTGCGGAGCATATCCCCAAAGGGAAAGCCCGGCCCCACCGGGGGCAGCTGATCCGGGTCACCCACCAGAATGATCCGCTTTCCCGCCGGAATGGCTTTGAGCAGGCTGTGCAGCAGCAGCACATCCACCATACTCATTTCGTCCACGATGATGGCATCGGCTTTTAACGGGTTGCTTTCATCCCGGACAAAGACCATTTCCCCGGTAGCGGGGTCGATGGTGCTTTCCAAAAGCCGGTGGATGGTGCTGGCTTCCTCCCCGGTCACCTCCATCAGCCGTTTTGCCGCCCGGCCCGTGGGAGCCGCCAGCAGACATTTGAGCTGCATCTGCCCCAAAAGGGACAGCAGGCCCTTTAGGATTGTTGTCTTACCGGTACCGGGGCCGCCGGTGACCAGCAGCACGCCGCTGGTGGCACCCTGCCGGATGGCCTGCTCCTGCTGCCGGGAATACTCGATACCGCTTTCTCTTGCCACCGCTTTCATCAGCTTGTTCAGATTTTTCGGCTCCGGGAAATCCAGTTTTGCCCCACCCAGCAGCCGCTGGGTAATGTAGCATTCCGCTTCATACAGGGCAGGAAGATAATCCACTCGGATCCCTGCCAGGGTATCCCGGATAATCTGGGCCGTAGCCACCAGTTCCTCGATGCCGCTGCCCACTGTTTCCGCAGGAACGGACAGCAGCTGGGCCGTGGCCAGTGTCAGTTTTTCTTCCGACAGGAAGCTATGGCCCGCCGAAAGGTTATAGTTCAGCTCAAACAAAATGCCTGCCCGGACCCGCCGGGGATCATCCCCCGCCACGCCCAGGTCTATGGCAAATCGGTCCACCGCCCCAAAGGGGGCATCCAGTCCCTGCTCCATCAGTAAGTACGGATCATCGTACAGCAGCTCCACCGTGCTCTCGCCGTAGACCTTATACGTCCGCACTGCCAGCTCCGCCGGCAGCTGGTGCATGGTAAAAAACTCCATCAGCTGGCGCATTCCCACCCGCTGGCGGAACTCCTCTCCGATGGCTCTGGCCTTTTCCCGGGAGATGCCGGACACCTCCGCCAGCCGCTCCGGTTCCCGCTCCATGACCAGCAGCGTTTCCGCTCCGAAGTGGCTGACGATCCTGGCAGCGGTCTTTGGGCCAATGCCCTTGATGATCCGGCTGGACAGATAGCTCAATATCTCCGATGCCGTCTCCGGCATCAGCCGTTCCAGAAATTCCGCTTCAAACTGCCGTCCGTAGCTGGAGTGGTTGCTCCACTTGCCCGTGACCATCAGCCGCTCGCCCACGGCGGGCAAGGGGATGGTGCCCACCACCGTCACGCTCTGTCCGCCACCAATGCTCAGGCGCAGCACGGCATAACCATTATCATAATTTTGATAGACCACCGCACCGATGGTGCCGCTGATCACTTCCAGTTCCAATTCATTCAAAATCTATTTTCTCCAATTCCAGGCGTTTTGACAGTTCTTCGTCGATAAGCAGCAGGTTTCCTTTTACCAGGCCCATCCGCCGCAGCCAGCGCCAGCGGCGCTTTTGAAGCAGGCAGTCCTCCGGGCCGTGGCAAACCACCACCGCCGTCAACTCTTTTCCGCCGGGGATCAACAGGCCCAGGGCCATCCCGAAAATGCACAATGCGCCAAATGCCGCCAAAGCGCCCATGACCACATACACACCCAAATCGCCCACCTCCCGCTTTATTCTATGACCGGGCAGCGTGGGCCGTTCCTGCTAACTATATAGTTTACAATATTTTCGCCCAGTTGAAAAGTCTTTTTCAAATCTTTTTGTTATGAAATATTTA
>CAZVAB010000130.1:0-4506 GCA_964625045.1 uncultured Oscillospiraceae bacterium
AAAAATCCAGATGCCCATGAGGGCATCTGGATTTTTTAATGCGGTGGAGGACTCGAAAGGGCCGCACCTCTCCCGGCCTCGCTGCGCTCGGCCACCCTCCACTTTGGGGAGGGCCTTGGGGACCTGCTTGCACCATCTAAGATTCATGTCATCCCGAGCGCAGCCGAGGGACCTTGGCACCGATTTTACATAAAATGTCCCGGAAGTGCGTAGATTTCTCGACTCCGCTTCGCTCCGCTCGAAATGACAAAACTTTTGGTGCGGCGGGGCATGGTAGCAGGGCAATTATTGTACCAGGGCGGCGGGGGCGTGCCCCCGCCCTACGATGGGAACGGATGGCGACTACCAAAGACTTCCCCTCTGGAGAAAACTGTCGTTTTTGTGCCGGTGAATGACGTGCCTCTCCCTTTGGGAGAGGTGTCACGGCAAATGCCGTGACGGAGAGGGCGGATTTTTGCCCTCTCAGGCCAAAATCAAAGATTTCGGCCAACTCCCCCCCACAGGGGGAGCCAAGGGATGGTACTTTTTTGATGGAAGAGGGGGGATATTTCGGAAGAAATATCCTCGCCGGTAGGCGAAAGGGCCACACCTCTCCCAACCTCCCCAAAGGGGAGGGGCTTTGAGAAAAGGGTATGTAGCAATTTGGTGATTGTTGGTATCAATTTTGCGACTTTATAAAATGCACTCTTGCTTTTAATGGGAAGATTTGTATAATAAATAATGAAAAGCTGGTGGGCGAATTGTGCATCACGGCCACAAAACGAGAGGAGCATTCTGGCGATGAAGATGGAAATGCAGACCTTTGGCGTGACAAAATACGGAGAAATTGTTACGGCCTACACTCTGGAAACGGAGAAACTGCGCCTGCGGGTGCTGGATCGGGGCGCAACCATTCAAAGTGTATGGGTGCGAAACCGGAATGGAGCGTGGGTCGATGTGGCGCTGGGTTACGACACAGTGGCGGAGTACGAAAGCCGGGACGGCTACTTGGGGGCCTGTGTGGGTCGGGTGGCAAATCGGCTGGGCGGCGCTGCGTTTACGCTGAATGGTGTGACCTATCCACTGGCGAAGAATAACGGAAATAATCATCTCCACGGGGGCTTGCGTGGATTTGACCAGTATATATGGCAGGCGGAAGCGCTGGAAGACGGCATCCGCTTCTCCCGGATCTCCCCGGACGGGGAGGAGGGCTATCCTGGGAAACTGACGGTGAGTGTGACGTACCGGGTGGTGCAGGATGGCTTTCAGATGGAATATGACGCAGTATCCGACCGGGATACGCTGTGCAGCCTGACCAATCACACCTACTGGAATTTGACCGGGGACGGAAGTGCTTTGGATCATGTTTTGCAGATCCGTGCGGATCGGTTTCTGGAAAACAGCGAGGAATGTCTGCCTACGGGGAAGATTTTGCCGGTGGAAGGGACACCCTTCGATTTCCGACAGCCAAAAAAAATCGGCCGGGATATCGGGGCTGCGGATGTGAACCTGAAAAACGGCAGCGGCTATGACCACAATTTCTGCCTTCCGGAGACCGGCGCGCTGATCCGGGCGGCGGTGCTGCAAAGTGAGAAAAGCGGCATTTCCATGGCGGTGGACACCACCATGCCCGGGGTGCAGCTGTACACCGGCAATTTCCTTGGCCCCTGGCCGGGGAAGGGCGGCAAAATCTACAACAAACGTGACGGCGTTTGCTTGGAGACCCAGTATTATCCCAATGCCATGGTATGTGACTTCAAAAAGCCCATTTTGCGGGCGGGGGAGCGCTATCATCATGTAACACGACACACCTTTTGGGCGGACTGAGGAGGTACTTATGGAACTGAAAACGGTATACGGGGCAGTGGATGCGCTGCTGGATTACGCAAAGAAAACGGAACTGCTGGACTCGCTGGACGAGACCTTTGCCCGCAACGGCCTGCTCATGGAGCTGAAGCTGGAGGATTATGAGGCACAGGAGGGAACGGGGACATTCCCGGAATGTTTGGAGATCCTTTGTGATTACGCGGCGGAAACTGGCGTGATCAGCGATACCATCGCAGCCAGGGATCTGTTTGATACCCGGCTCATGGGCCATCTGACACCCCGGCCCAGCGAAGTCATCAAAACCTTCCGCCAGCTGTATGGGAAAGATCCCAGGGAGGCGACGGACTATTTCTACAGGCTGAGCCAGGACTGCAACTACATTCGCCGGGATCGCATCGCCCGGGACGAGCGGTGGGAAGCGGACACCAAATTCGGCAGACTGGAAATTTCCATCAACCTGTCCAAACCGGAGAAAGACCCCCGGGACATTGCGGCGGCAAAGCTGAAAAAGGCCGCAGGCTACCCCAAGTGCCTGCTGTGCGTGGAAAATGTGGGTTATGCGGGGACGATATCCCATCCGGCCCGGCAAAATCTGCGGGTGATGCCCATTACCGTGAACGGTCAGGAGTGGGGATTCCAGTATTCTCCCTATGTGTACTATAATGAGCACTGCATCGTGATGAATACCAGTCATACTCCTATGGTCATTGACCGGGCGGTGTTCGATAAGCTCTTTGGTTTTGTGGAGCAATTCCCCCATTATTTCCTGGGTTCCAATGCGGATCTGCCCATTGTGGGCGGCAGCATTCTGGCCCATGAGCATTTCCAGGGCGGCTGCCACAGCTTCCCCATGGAAAAGGCGGAAGAGGAATTCTCCTTTGAAGTGGCAGATTTTCCGGCGGTGCGCTGCTGTGTGGTGAAGTATCCCATGACGGTGCTGCGGCTGAACAGCGCAGACCGGCAGCAGATCTGCGATCTGGCGGGAAAGATCCTGGAAAAGTGGCGGGGCTATACCGATGAAGCGGCCTGGATTTATGCGGAGACCGACGGCGAAAAGCACAATACCATCACCCCCATCGCCCGGATGCGGGAGGGACGGTATGAGCTGGATCTGGTGCTGCGCAACAACCTGACCACCCCGGAGCATCCCATGGGATTGTACCATCCCCATGAGCATCTGCACAATATCAAGAAAGAGAACATCGGCCTCATTGAGGTCATGGGCCTTGCCATCCTTCCCGGACGGCTGAAAAAGGAAATGGCGGATCTGCGGGCGGCTCTGCTGAAGGGCGAAGACCTGCGGGCAAACGAGACACTGGCGAAGCACGCGGATTGGGTGGAACGCTGGATGCCCAAGCACCCGGAATTCTCCGCTGAAACGGCGGAAAGCATCATCCGTCATGAGATCGGGCAGGTGTTTGGGGAGGTTTTGGAGTGCGCAGGCGTGTACAAGTGCACGGAAGAAGGCAGAAACGCACTGAAAAAGTTTATTTCGGAGGTTCAAAATGGATAAGATCTATCATTTTTCCGCACCGGGCCGCACGGAGATCGGCGGCAACCACACGGATCATCAGCACGGCTGTGTGCTGGCTGCGGCGGTGGATATGAAAACCAGCGCACAGGTGCGTCTGAACGGAAGCAACATCATCCGCATCGATTCGGAGGGCTACCCCATTGTGGAAGTGGACATTCAGGATCTGGCAGTGTGGGAGGAAGAGAAAAATTCCACTGCCGCACTGGTGCGGGGCGTGGCGGCAAGTTTTGTTGACCGGGGCTACCGGATCGGGGGCTTTGACGCCAAGGTCAGCTCTACGGTGCTCCCGGGCTCCGGTCTGTCCAGCTCCGCAGCTTTTGAAGTGCTCATTGGCAGAATTCTTAACGGCCTGTTTGCGGACAATGCCCTTACTGCTATTGAGATCGCCCAAATCGGACAGTATGCGGAAAATGTCTATTACGGTAAGCCCTCCGGCCTGATGGATCAGATGGCTTCTTCTGTGGGCGGCTTTGTGTTTATCGACTTTGAAGACCCCAAGGCACCCAAGGTAGAGAAGGTGGATTTCGACTTCGAGCACTCCGGCTACACCCTGTGCACCATTGATTCCAATGCCGACCATGCGGACCTGACGGACGAGTACGCTTCCATCCCCGTGGATATGAAGGGCGTTGCCAGGGTGCTGGGCAAGGAAGTGCTGCGGCAGGTGGATGAAGGGGCATTTTACCAAAACCTGCCGAAGATCCGGGAAGAAACCGGCGACCGGGCGGTGCTCCGGGCCATCCATTTCTTCAACGAGAACAAGCGGGTGCAGGAGCAGGTGAAAGCCCTGAAAGCGGGGGATTTTGACAAGTTCCTGGAGCTGGTCAACGCATCTGGCCGTGCTTCCTGGATGCTGCTGCAAAATGTGATTCCGGTGGGGTATGTTGCCCATCAGGATATGGCACTGACGCTGGCGCTGTGCGCCCAGCTGCTGGAGGGCAGGGGTGCGGCCCGGATCCATGGCGGCGGCTTTGCCGGAACGGCACTTGCTTTTGTGCCCAATGACCGGTTTGAGACGTTCAAGCAGGGCATCGAGGCGGTCCTGGGCGCAGGACATTGCCACAAGCTGCGCATTACGGAATAACGCAAAAGGCGGCCTGTGGGGCAGCCCTCAGCGTGTCAAAAAAGCGATTGTTTTCGGTTTGCCCCCAGCCAGCCTCCCTTGT
>CAZVAB010000131.1:0-4462 GCA_964625045.1 uncultured Oscillospiraceae bacterium
TTTCCTTTATTATACCAGATACAGGAGCTTTTGGGAAGTTTTTTGACAGACTGACTGCGGCGAACTTCTTTGGAAGTTCGCCGCAGTTTCCATTTATTCTTCTGTTTCCATGGTACGGATATCCAGGTGATATTCCACCGTCCCCATTTCGCTCTGCTCAATGGCGATATCGTAAAGAATATCAATGCTGCCGCCCTCCGGGAGAATATCAAAGAACAACGACCTTGTGGTCACCGTCATCATCAGCGCCCCAAAGGGCATCTGATACAGGCTGTCATGGGACTGCCCGATCACAAATTCCATTTGCGAGCGCAGCCCGCCGGTGCGTGTCAATATCACCCGCTCCGGCTCCACCCGGAACATGGTGGTCACACCCTCCAGCCCGGTCAGATCACTTTCCTGATAGCGGATCTCCCAGCCGCCGCTGACAAATTCCATCTTGCCCTCGGTGACCAGCTCGATCAAGTCCGGCTCCTGGCCCGTATAGCTTTGCCGCCCCTGAATGGACAGCATGACTCTTTTCTTCACTTGGAGGCCTCCATTGCCAGTTGCAGCAGTTCCTCCACCAGTCGCTCCGCAGGAATGCCGCTGGCAGCGAAGAGCTTGGGGAACATGGAGATGGAGGTAAAGCCAGGGAGGGTGTTGATCTCATTAAACACCACTTCGTCCCTCTCATAGGTCACGAAAAAGTCCACACGGCTCAGGCCCTGGCAGCCGATGGCGCTGTAAACCCGCACAGCCGCATCCCGCACCTGTTCCGCCACCTCTTCCGAGATGCGGGCGGGAATATAAGCCACGGAGGTATCCGTTATATACTTGGCATCATAATCATAAAATTCAGCGCCAGCATCGATCTCGCCGCAGATGGAGGCAACAGGGCTTTCATTGCCCATCACCGCCACTTCCACTTCCCGGCCGTGGATGAATTCTTCCACCAGGATCTTGCTGTCATAGGTACCTGCGCTCAGGAGCGCCGCCTTCAGTTCCTCCCGGTCAGCCGCCTTGGACACGCCCACGGAAGAGCCGGTACCGGCGGGCTTAACAAACACCGGGTAGCTGAATTTCTTCTCCACCTGGTCCATGCAATGCTCCACCCGGACATCCACATCGGCGCTGTGCACCAGCATCCAGGCCGCCTGACGTACCTTGGCCGCATCGGCCACCAGCTTGGTCAGCGTTTTATCCATGGCCACAGCGGAAGCTGCCACATGGGGGCCCACATAGGGGATGCCTGCCATCTGCAGCAGTCCCTGCATGGCACCGTCCTCGCCGTTTTCGCCGTGAAGCACCGGGAACACCACATCGATCCATTCCCGCACCACGCAGTCGCCCTCAAAGCTCAGCAGACCCTGCCCCCGGACAGGAGAGATGGCTGCCCGGCGGTTTTCCGGCCATTCCTGCCACTGGCCCGTGGGCAGCAGGGAATAATCCGTACCGGTATAAAGGATCCAGTCGCCTCCCTTGGTGATGCCCACCGGGAAGATGTTGTACTTTTCTGGATCCAGGCTGTTCAGCACAAACTCCGCCGACCGCAGAGAAACCTCATGCTCCGGGCTGATGCCGCCAAACAACACACAAACACTTAATTTTTTCAAAACACACGCCTCGTTTCTGAATAATGTGAAAGATATCGGAATTTCCCCTGGAAAAATCCACCGCCCATGGTATAATAGGGGGCAGTATCATCCAAGGAGGATCACCCATGCAAATCGAACTGACCACAAAAGAGTTCCGCCGACTGCTGGATCTTGTTTACATCGGCAACTGGATCCTGAACTCCACCCGGGGCGACGACCGCTTTGCCGACTACGACAATTTGGAGAGCAAACTCTTCTCCCTTTGCCGCACCAATGGAATGCAGGCGCTGGTGGAGCCCTGGAACGGAACATACATCCCCTCCAGAGCCTACGAAGAGGGCGGCATACAGGAGGCCATCGCCTTTTATGAAGACAACACCTTTTACGAGATCCTGGCAGAAGAACTCTCCCGCCGGGATCTGGATTACGCCGACATCACCCCGGATAACTATGACGACTTAAAAAGCCGTATGCAGCAGTATATGCAGGAATTTGAAGTGTACGGCCTGTCCCGCTTTCAGCTGGACAGCGACGGCTGACTCACTTCAGCAGCGCTTCTCCCGCCCGGTAAATATCACCGGCGCCCACCGTCAGGATCACATCGCCCGGCTGCGCAAGGGAACGCAGCTGCTCCGTCACCTCCGGCAGTGTCTCGCAGTAGATGCCGCCGGGGATCTCTTTTAGCAGGTCCTTGGACGAAATACCCACGGTGTTCCGTTCCCGGGCAGCATAGATCTCCGCCAGGATCACCACATCCGGCTTTTTCAGCTGCTCCACGAACTCATGGAACAGCGCCTTGGTACGGGTGTAGGTATGGGGCTGGAAGGCGAAGATCATCCGCTTGTAGCCCATTTCCCGCACCGCATCAATGGTCGCTGCCAGTTCGCCGGGATGGTGGGCATAATCATCGAACACATCCGCGCCGTTGAACTGGCCCTTGTACTCCATCCGCCGCCCGGCGCCATGGAAGGTGGCAAGGCCCGCTTCCACCGCTTTGCCGTCAATGCCCATGAACCAGGCCGCCGCAGCGGCTGCCAGGGCGTTGAGTGTGTTGTGGTGACCATACACCGGAAGATCCAGATGGCAGTAGATCTGACCGTCGCACTCCACATTGAAATGCCGCCAGTCATCAGAAACAGCCACCGCTCTGACCCGGTTTTCTTTTCCAACACCAAAGGTGATCACATCCAGCCCCTGAAGGGTGTTTCTGGTGTTTTCATCGTCGCCGTTGGCAATGATACCCCCGGTGGAAAGCTCCGCAAAGGCCCGGAACGACTTTTCCACATCCGCAAGATCCTTGAAGTAGTCCAAATGGTCCGCTTCCACATTCAGGATCACTGCCAGGCTGGGGTAGAAATTCAGGAACGAATCGCAGTATTCACAGCTTTCCAGCAGAATGGTGTCTCCCTTGCCCACCCGGTGTCCAGCGTGAAGCAACGGAAGATAGCCGCCGATCATCACCGTGGGATCCATTTCCGCCGCCATCAGAACATGGGCAAGCATGGAAGTCGTGGTGGTCTTGCCGTGAGTTCCGGCAACGCAGATGGCATTTTTATACGCCCGCATAATGACACCCCAGGCCTGGGCCCGCTCAAAGACCGGGATCCCCTGGGCTCTTGCCCCTGCGATCTCCGGATTGTCATTATGTACCGCAGCGGTGCGGATGATGCAGTCTGCCCCCTTGATGTTCTCCGCCCGGTGACCGATGGCAACATGGATACCCTTGGACATCAATTCCTCGGTGGAAACGGAGGCGTTCATATCCGAGCCTGTAACCGTCACGCCCATGCCCTGCAGAACAAGCCCCAGCGGGCGCATGGAAACGCCGCCAATGCCGATCAGGTGCACCCGCTTACCGGGCTGTATATATTGCTGAAGCGCTAAAGTATCGTTATGCATAGTAAGATGCAACTCCATTATTTTGAATTCATAACTCTACTATTATATATCATTTCTCCAAAACTTACAACTATAAATTTCAAAAACGCCGAAATAATCCGTCATTTTCCGAACAATTAACATAATTCCCGCCATGTTCCGCCTAAAAACTTGACTTTCCAGAAGCCATGGACTAGAATAAAATCACCATTTTTGAAACGAGGAAGCACACCATGAAGCTATATTTTCTACGCCACGGGCAGAGTGAAGCCAACCTCCGCGGTATCCACGGCGGCTGGCTTGACTGCGATTTGACTGAGACCGGACGTGCCCAGGCCGCTCACGCCGCCCCCCTGCTGCAAAAGATCAGCTTTGAAAAAATCTATTCCAGCGACCTTCCCCGGGCGCTGCAAACTGCCCAACTCGCCTGCCCCGGCGCTGACATCCAGCAAACGCCCCTTTTGCGGGAGATCAACGTTGGCGCCGTCATGGGCATGACTCCTGCCGCCTGTAAAGAAAAATGGGGCGAACACTATGCAAACGCCCGGGCCATGATCGATTTCACTTACTTCAGCGGCGAGAACTCCGCCCAGGTGGGACAGCGGATGCGTGCGTTCCTAGATGAAGTGGCCCGGAAGCACACAGGAAATGTCCTGGCGGTCAGCCATAACCACGCCATCAACACCGTGCTCAATCACCTGTATGGCACCCAGGAAGACGAAATGGCCTGGATGGCCAATTGCGGCATCAGCGTATTTGAATACAAAAACGGCAAATGGATGCTGCTCCAGTGGAACATCACCGGCGCAGACCCGCTGTAGCAAAGTCCTCTGCTGGCACATGACCGGCAGAGGACTTTTCTATGCACGGATAAAGGCCCGCATGATGCGGGCCTTTGAGACTGTCAAAGAATGAGCGTCGATACTCTGGAGCAGGAGCGCCCAAGGCTCCACTTGTGCCCAAGGGGAGCTGGCAAAAATCTATTGATTTTTGACTGAGGGGATGGT
>CAZVAB010000132.1:0-4452 GCA_964625045.1 uncultured Oscillospiraceae bacterium
GAAGAAATATCCTCGCCGGTAGGCGAAACGTCCCCAACCTCTCCCGGCCTCGCTGGGCTCGGCCACCCTCCCCAAAGGGGAGGGCTTGGGACTGTCTAAGTCCATGTCATCCCGAGCGTAGTCGAGGGATCTTGACACCGATTTTACATGAAATGTCCCGGAAATGCGTGGATTTCTCGACTCCGCTTCGCTCCGCTGGAAATGACAAAACTTTTGGTGCGGTGGGGTGTGGTAGCAGAGCAATTATCGTAGCTAGTCGGCGGGGGCAGGCCCCCGCCCTACAAAGGGAGCGGATTTCCTCGGAAAAGCCCTCTCCTGCTGGAGAGGGTGGCCTGAAAGGGCCGGGTGTGGAGGGACACGGTGGGAGTTTATTCGCAGGTTCGTAATGCTCCCACATCCGTCACGGCGCACAGGCAATGACAGAATGTAAAGGTCAAAGGCACAGGAGCCGTTCCAATTTGCGGCTGCGGATGGCGCAATAGAGGGTCGCTCCGGCGGTGAGCAGGACGGCGATCTCCCCAATGGCGACGCAGGCGGCGTTCAGCAGAAAACCGCCGCCGATGTAGATGCTTAATTCCCAGCCCACGATCAGTGCGTTCCACAGCCCCGGCATCAGCAGACCGAAAAGGGGAAGCCCTTTCAGGGTAAAGCTGCGGCTTTTCCACATGAAAGCGGTGCCTAAGGCAGTAGCCAGGGTCCCGGCGAGAAAATCCAGGGGCAGTGCCTGGGCGTTGGAAATGTTGAACAGCAGACAGCCGATGGAAAGCCCGGGAATGGCGGCGGGGGTGAAAAACGCCAGCACGCACAGTGCTTCGCTGAGCCGGAACTGGATGGCAAGGCTGGTGGATTCGGGGATGATGAAATTTTGCAGATAAGTCAGCACCACATACAGTGCCGCAATGACGGCACTTTGGACGGTGTAACGGGTCTTGATGCGCATAAAAAGCTCCTAAAATAAAAAGTGGGCGCAGTCCGCACCCACAAAACAAAAAATGAGCGCACAGCGCCCATCAAACTTCCTAGTTTTGTTTACCGACAGGATGGTTACGAACTGTCCTATGAAATTGGGGATATTATAGCGCCGGCGGGGGAAAATGTCAAGAAAAAAGTGCCGCAAAATGCGGCACGGATGTCAGTGGGCCTTTCGCTGCTCCAAATGCCCGGACTGGATGACCGGCGGCTTCGGGTCTGCCGCTTCCCAGGTGATGGGTCTGGGCTCTTCCCGTTTTTCCTCTTCTTTTTTCATGTCAGCTTTCCCTCCACTGTTAGGATGGCTGAAAAAAGGAAAAATATCATAAAAAATTAACAAACGACCGTAGAGACTTTCTTCCAAATGTGATATACTGTTAGACAAAGGTGGGATCAGATTTGAAAAAACTACTGCTTGTAATGAATCCTTACGCTGGAATGCGGAAGGGAAAGCGATATTTGGCGGATGTGGTGGAGCTGTTCAACCGGGCGGACTACCTGGTTTTGACCCACATGACCGCCGGACAGGGAGACTGCGCCCGGGTTGTGGAACGGATGGCCAGGGATGTGGATCTGGTGGTCTGCGCCGGTGGCGACGGCACCTTTAATGAAGCGGTGACGGGCCTGATGCGCAGCGGCTGTGAAGTGCCCATTGGATATCTGCCCTGCGGCTCTACCAATGATTTCGCTGCAAGCCTGAATATTTCCACCAATGTGGTGCAGGCGGCGAAGGATATTCTGGATGGTGTGCCTACGGCGGTGGATGTGGGGCGCTTTGGGGAGCGGTATTTTACCTATGTGGCATCCTTCGGCGCTTTTACCAAGGCATCTTACGCCACGCCCCAGAATGTAAAAAATGCCCTGGGCCACATGGCCTATTTGCTGGAGGGCATTCAGGAGTTGTCCCAGATCCGCCGGACCCATGTGCGGTTGGAGCTGGAGGACCGGGTCATTGAGGATGATTTCCTCTTTGGCGCAGTGAGCAACTCCACTTCCGTTGGCGGCATTTTGACATTGAGCCCCAAATTGGTGGACTTGCAGGACGGTAAATTTGAGCTGCTGCTGGTGCGGGCACCACGGGATGCCATTGAGGTGGCGGAGTGCATCCGTGCCCTGCGGACACAGAAGTATAATTGCGCCATGATCACATTCTTGAGCACTGACCGTTTGACCGTCAAGGCAGATCCCCAAATGGTCTGGACACTGGACGGGGAGCGGGCGGACGGCGCAGAACAGATCCAGGTGAAAAATATCCACAGAGCCATCCGGCTGATGAAGAAAGGATAACCATGCTGAATACGACCCTTTGCTATGTGACCCGGGGAAACGAAGTGCTGATGCTCCACCGGGTGAAAAAGAAGAATGACCTGAACCAGGACAAGTGGATCGGCATCGGCGGCAAGTTCGAGGGGGAAGAGACCCCGGACGAATGCCTGCTCCGGGAAGCCAGGGAGGAAACGGGCTTGATGCTGACCTCCTGGAAATGCCGGGGCGTGGTGACATTTCTCACCATGGGCCAGTGGGAAGGGGAATATATGTACCTGTTTACCTCTGATGGCTTTGAGGGCGAGATGATCGACTGCAACGAGGGCGAGCTGAAATGGGTCAGCCGGGAATTTTTGAATGACCTGCCCAAGTGGGAGGGAGACCAGATCTTCCTGGATCTGCTGTGGCAGGATGCGCCGTTTTTCCTGCTGAAGCTGCGCTACGATGGGGACAAGCTGGTGGAAGCGGTCCTCAACGGTGAAAAAATACGCTGAACGAAAACTCCGCTGCGGCTAAAACCGCAGCGGCGCATTTTATTCGGTTCGGGCCATGGTCATTTTTTGCAGCGCTTTTCGGAACAAGTCCCAGAAACCCAGCCGGGGCACAGCCTCTTTGGCAACCATGGGGACCTGCTTGAGCACCTGCTCCCCCACCTGAACGGTCAGTTCTCCGATTTTCTGTCCCTGGCTCACCGGGGCAGTGACAAAGTCATCCAGGGAAACGGTGATGTTCACCTCGTTTTTCTGGGCTTTATCAATGAGCAGCCACACATCCTCTGCCGGGACGGCGGTGACTGCGCTTTGGGTGCCCAGTTTCACCGGGACGGTGTGATCGGTACTGACTTCCGGGGTGATGAGGGCGTAGTTGGCAAAACCGTAGTCCAGCAGGGATTTGCAGGCGGAAAACCGCTCCTGGGAAGTTTTTGCCCCCAGGACCACCGCTACCAGAGACAGACCGTCCCGCACCGCGGTGGCGGAGAGACAGTAGCCGGCGTTGGAGGTGAAGCCGGTTTTCAGACCGGTGGCACCGGGATAAAAGCGCACCAGCTTGTTGGTATTGGCAAGGCCAAAGGCACCGTCCCGGACGGTGTCCATCCAAATGGTGGTGAATTTCTGGATATCCGGGTGGTTCATCATCAGCTCCCGGCTCATCAGGGCAATGTCATAGGCGCTGGTCAGATGAGTTTTGGCGCTGTCCGCATCGTCCAGGCCCGTGCAGTTGACAAAATGGGTGTCCTGCATCCCCAACTCCTCTGCCCGCTGGTTCATCTGGCCGACGAAGGCTTCTTCGGAGCCTGCCAGATGCTCCGCCAGGGCACAGGCACAGTCGTTGGCGGAGGAGACAGCCACAGATTTGAGCATTTCCGTGACGGTCATGGACTCGCCCACCTTTAAGTAGATCTGGCTGCCCCCTTTGGCGGCGGCTGCTTCTGAGGTGGTCACGGTGTCCTCCCAGTTCAGCTTGCCACTGTCGATGGCTTCCATCACCAGCAGCATGGTCATCACCTTGGTGACGCTGGCGGGGGCCAACTTTTCGTGGGCGTTTTGTTCATAGAGCACTGTGCCGGTGGTCATGTCCATCAAAATTGCGGATTTGGCCGGAACTTCCGCCGGTGCGGCACCTGCCGTCATGGACAGGCAGCCCACCACTAGACACAGGGCAAGCATGATCGCCATTGGTTTCATGGTCATCCCTCCGTTTTCTAGGTGGTACAGCCTATGCCCCTTGTCCGAAAAAATGCCCCCGGAAAGACCGCCCGGAGGAAAAATGTTCGGGCGGTTACTATGTGGACGGTAGATTTCTTCATATTTTTCTGATATGACTTACTTATATAAAGTGTGAGCGAAATTGTTATTTCCAAAGGAGCGTGATTGTATGAAGTGTCCTTATTGTGGTAATGAGATGACAAATGGTGTCGTTCAGAGTGCTCGACAAATTTTCTTCACAACCAAAGCGCACAAGAACTGGTTTGTCCCTGATGTAGCAGATAACGAAGAAACCGTGTTGAGTTCTCATAATTGGACAAGACCTACTTGTATTGCCTATCATTGTGCCGAGTGCAAAAAAGTAGTTATCGACTACTCAACAGAGACTGAATAAACTGTCTTTTATCGAACAGTATAAAATGAATACCGAAAACCTGACCGCCGCTGGTCGCAATCTGCGAAAAGCTGGCGGCCTTTTGCGCTCCATTTGATAAGTGCGCACAAAGAAAAG
>CAZVAB010000133.1:0-4439 GCA_964625045.1 uncultured Oscillospiraceae bacterium
GGTCGACAGCCGAAACAAGATGAATTATAGCGAATTATTCAGAGGTTCCCTAGGTGTGCATCATATATATGCGTATTTCCAGCAGTATGATTTCTCTTGGAAAATCATACTGCTGGATCAATTACATGGAACCATCCTTTTTTAGGACCACAGCGACCGTTTTTAACAAAATTCGCAAGTCCATACCAATATCCCAGTTGGAAATATACTCTTTGTCCAGACGCACAACTTCTTCAAAATCAGTGATATCGCTGCGCCCGCTGACCTGCCACATACCGGTGATACCAGGCTTGATGGCCAAGCGAACTCGATGATGGAGTTCATAAAGATTGGTCTCAGATACCAGGGGTGGCCGCGTGCCAACAATGGACATATCTCCTTTTAGCACATTGAAGAACTGCGGAAACTCATCCAAACTTGTCCTTCTGATAAAGTCACCGATACCAGTTTTATGGGTACCATCGGGAAGGATCTTATTTCCAATAACACGAGGGTCAAAGTCAAGCTTGAACATCTTTGCATCGCCCATCTTGTTATCTTTCATCAGTTCTGCTTTGCGTTCTTCCGCATCCATATACATGCTTCGGAACTTGTACATTTTGAACGTCTTTCCGTTCTTTCCTACACGTTCCTGTGCAAAAAATATAGGGCCAGGCGAAGCTATGTAAATGGCAGGTGCAACAAACAGGAAAATCAGTACTGTAGCCATACAGCCACAGATACCCAGTACAATATCCATCACCCGTTTCATCACCAGCTGCTTGGTAGATGCTGAGTTCAAACTGGAAGTCAATACCGTATAACCAGCTATATTCTCAGCAAACTGTCTGCGCCCCGGAATATCCACCACATTGTGCAAGCCCACATGGAGTGCCACACCAGTTTCCGCCAATTGTCTGATAAGCTCATCAGGGTACGCTTCCCCCTCTTTCGTCACTACCAGCACTTCATCGACCCAGTGTTGACACACATACTGTGCCACCTGATCAGCAGCAGCCACCACCGGAACGCCCCGAATAGACATTCCCACTCGGTCGCTATCCAACAATACAATGCCTGTCGGGGTGTACCGTGTAAACTCGTTTGCAACGATGCTCTGGATGACAGTATCCGCCTGATCTTCTGTCGTCACGATCATTAGCTTGCATTCACTCAGTTCCGCTCTCTTGTTGCGTACGAATTTCTTCCATAGCTCCTGAACAACAAAGGAAATCAGGCCAAAGAACACCACTGTCAGCCCCAACGTCAGTCTGGAAAATGCCTCTCCCTGCTGCAACGCAAACAGGTACAGTGTCGCCGCAATGCCAACCACAACAGCATGTTCAATGGCTGCCACAAAATTTCGATAGCGTCCCCGGTGGAAAATGCCCTTAAGGGAGTCAGTCATCAAAGATAGCAGCACATCTATCAAGCACAGAAAAATCGCCATATTGCGGTAAATCATCTTGCTATAAACCCAGCCATAACCACAAATATAATATGCAAAGATATAGGCTAACTGCAAACAAATCAAATTCAGCATCAAAAAATCAAGGATGCTGATCCATTTTTCAGAATCTTTTCGATACATAACGCTCTCTCTTTCTCTTCTATTTTAATAACAAGCCGTCCTTAATGGTGCACCCCAACTGTCAGGAGTGCGTCATCGGTCCGTTCTGCAATTCGTGGCATTCTGCCGTGTTGATCTTAGGAGCAGAAGAAAACGAACATGGAACCGTTGCCTTTGTCGTCATATTGCTACTAAAAATCCTTTATAATGACCATGAACTTCTGCAGCTCTCAAAGCTGCCGCTACAAGTCGATTTTGTCATTTTTCAAGATACATCTATACAATCAGTCCTCCAAACGCACATATTCCCGCTGATCCCTTTTGCTGGCGATCATTGCATTCTGAGCGCACTCCTACATAATATACTTATAAGTATCATCATAATACCATATATAGCGGCATCTTTCAAGCCTTTAGACATAATTTATACAAATTTCAGCCATCGTCGACACCGAAAATCCACTTATAGCAAGAGAAATCACCCAGGTATTCCATTTAAAAGTCGGTTATCCCATTATAACCACGAATCATTCCTATGTCAAGCGGATTACTCCGTTCCCAGATTGTTCTCCAACGTCATAAAATTGGATAAAATATATAAAAAGGGGGCGTTTGGGGATGGAATTGGATTACTCCGAAATTGGCAAACGGATCGCACGACGCAGAAAAGAACTGGGTCTCAAGCAAACGACGGTCTGCGAACGGGCAGGGATCAATGACAAGTATCTATCATGTATTGAACGTGCGACCTCCATCCCATCGCTGGAGGTGATCATGCGGCTTGCACTAGCGTTGGATACCACACCGGATGAGTTTCTCACTGGCACTATCCACTATGAAGGCGAGCAATGGCGTGATATTTCTGATCTGCTGCGTAACATGAACCCTGCCAAGCTTCGTCTCGCCAAAAGCTTTCTGCTGTGGCTCCGTGAACAGGATATTTCGTAATGCTTCCCAGTTTTGAGTAGCGGCAAAGGGATCGTGCTCCCGGCGCTATCTCTCTTCCTTCGCTCATCAAAATTCGAGACACTCATCACAAATCAAGATATGGACTTCTTCCTTTCTTTTGGTATAATCATGTCAGAAGCTTCTAATAAACCGGAAAGGAAGAAACACGATGACTCAGTTTTCCCAGAATTTGAAACGGTTTCGCATGACGAAAAACATGACCCAGGAGCAGGCGGCAGAAGCTCTGGGTGTCAGCACCCAGACGGTTTCCCGGTGGGAGTGCAACACCACCTTGCCGGATGTGACCATTCTTCCGAAAATCGCCGCCCTGTATTGTGTCACCATTGATGACCTGTACAAGGAAACAAGTCAGGCCTATGACAACTATGCCCAGCGGCTGGGCAGCGTATTCGAAGCCAGCCGGCAGCCTGATGACTTTCTCCGGGCAGATACAGAGTACCGGAAGCTTCTGAGATCCGGGGAATATGCCACAGAAGATCTGCGTCTGTACGGCATTCTCTACCAGCAGATGATGAACACCTGCATGGAAAAAGCAGAGGAGCTTTTCGACCGGGTGCTCCAAAAAGGCCCGGAGGCGGATGGGGACGTCTACTGGTCTACCCGGCGGCAGAAAGGATATTTTCTCTGGCAGATTGGCCGAAACCAGGAAAACATCGACACCTTTCTGCCTTTTGTGGAAGCTGGAAGCCGGGAATTGCAGGAGTGGATCTGCCTGATCCAGGCATATATCTTTGCTCAGGATCATGCTGCTGTCTGGAACTGGCTGCAAAAGGCGGAGCGAACGTTCCCGGAGAGTGCCACATTGCACATTTACGCTGGAGACCTGTTCCATGACATGAAGCGCTATGATGAAGCGTTTTCTCACTGGAAGCGGGCGCTGGAAATGGCACCCCAGTGGTGCGATGCGGCATATTCCATGGGCTTTTGCTATGAAGAGCTGGGGGAATACGAAAAAGCCTATGAGGTTTGGACGCAAATTGCGGACGGACTGGAAAAGCGGGGTTTTGACGCAGAAGTAAACCGGCCCCGCTCCCTTGCACAAAAGTGTCTTGAAAAATTATCTACCTGATCCCATCTCCCCTGTGCGCCGCTGGCCCACGGCGCACAACGGAAACAGAAGATACACGCAAAACAGCCCCGGGAGCGTACAACTCCCAGGGCCGCTATCGGTTAACATTTTCCATAGAAGCCGCCGATTTTGAAAACCGGCGGCTAATTTCTTTATTCTTCCTTCTGTTCCCTTTCCACCATGGCCCAGCTTTCCGGGTAATGGGTGCGGTAATAGTCCGCCATTGCGCCGGGGCTTTGAAGCAGGTTGGAGCGGCGAATCCCATCCGCCTCCACCTTGCGTATCCAATCCAGCATTTTGGGGGACAGCTCCTCGTATCGGTGAATGACCAGCGTTCCCAGCTTTTCCTGTTCCAGCAGCGCATCATAAACATCCGGGATCACCATTTCCCGGATGACCGGAACCTCTACATCCGATACCACCTCGTTGGGGATCCGTGCCTGCTCTATATGCACCGGATCGCACCAATACAGGCTGGCCCCCTTCCCCCGGTACAGCACTTCCAGCGCATTGGGAAAATACTCGTCCAGATATATCTGCCCCTCTTTGGTATAGCCATAGGTGTACTCATAATTCCGCACGCCATACATCAGCGCCATGGGCAGAAGGGTTGTCATATACACCCGTGCCGGTTTTTCGGAAAACGCCGGTTTTCTCGGCTGCAAAACCGGCAGCGCCGCCGTAGGCGAGCAATGATAATAGTCCATGATCATCCCATCCTTTCTTCGCCTATTGTACCCCACGGGCGCACCAACAACAAGTCTTGAAAAAATACCATTTTTCTGGTATAATAGAAGTACAAAAAGGAAGCTGAAAAGAGTCGTACTCTAAAGGACAGTTTTATGTAGAATG
>CAZVAB010000134.1:0-4370 GCA_964625045.1 uncultured Oscillospiraceae bacterium
CGCTTGTCGGAAGTGATCTTGCCGTCCTTGGTGGGGACGTTGAAGTCGCAGCGGCACAGAACACGCTTGCCGGCTACTTCGATGTCTTCAATGGACTTCTTATTGTAGTTCATAGTGATTCCTCCATTTGATCTAAGGGATTATCCCTTCATTTTACCAAAATCCCGCAAGCCGGGGAAGTCAAGCTGCCGCAGCGCTTCGTAAAGCGTGATGGCGGCGGCGTTGCTCAAGTTCAGACTGCGGATATCCGGCAGCATGGGAATGCGGATGCACTCGTCATAGTGCGCTGCCAGAAGCTCCTCCGGCAGGCCCCTTGTCTCCTTGCCAAAGAACAGGTAGCAGCCGTCGGCAAATTCTGCCTCGGTGTAGCTGCGGGGTGCTTTGGTGGAAAGAAACCACATCTGCTCCACTTGATTTTTGGAAAAGAAGTCCGCAAGGTTTTCGTAGTCAAAAACCTCCACATCCTTCCAGTAATCAAGCCCGGCCCGCCGAACGGCTTTTTCGGAAATGTCAAAGCCCAGGGGACGGATCAGATGCAGCCGGGTGCCGGTGGCGGCACAGGTCCGGGCGATGTTGCCGCAGTTCTGGGGGATTTCAGGCTCCACCAGTACGATATTCAGCATTTCATCACCTCAAAACTGTGTTTTTGCAGTCAAAACTGCTTGCCCACATATTGTATGCCAAATGCCCGGTAAAATCAACCGGGAAATTACATTTTTTGCAACTTTTCATAGTCTATACATAAAAAAATCCCTTCCGGGGGCAATTTTGTGAAAAATGCAGACTTGATTTTTTGAGAAAATGTGCTTTCAAGGTAAAAAATGGTTAAAAACCAGGGGGCCAGCCGTCTGGTTTTGGGTATTATGAAGATATCCGACAGTTTTTGTGGTCAATGATTGACAATTCATGTTTTTTGTGGAATAATAATGGGTGAAATTTTAGAGAAGGGGATATGTCAATTATGACCCAATCCAGAACTCATAACTGCGGCGAGCTGCGGCTTTGCGATGCAGGTAAGAAAGTGACCATTGTGGGCTGGCTGGAAAATGTCCGGGAAGTCGGCTCCAACTTTGCGTTCCTCGTCCTGCGGGACTTTTACGGCACCACTCAGGTGGTGGTGGAGAACGAGGAAATGATGCGCATTGTTAAGCCCATCAACAAAGAGTCCACCATTTCCGTCACCGGCACAGTCCGGGAGCGTGAAAGCAAGAATACCAAGATCCCCACCGGCGAGATCGAGGTGGTGCCTGAATCCATCGAAGTGCTGGGCAAGTGCCGCCACAATCAGCTGCCCTTTGAGATCAACAAGAGCAAGGAAGCGGACGAGAATACCAGACTGAAGTACCGTTACCTGGATCTGCGCAATCCTGCGGTAAAGAGCAACATCGTCCTGCGCTGCCAGGTGGTTGCTGAGCTGCGTAAGCTCATGACCGAAAAGGGCTTCCTGGAGATCACCACTCCCATCCTGACCGCCTCCTCCCCGGAGGGCGCCCGGGACTATCTGGTTCCTGCCCGGAACCATCCCGGCAAGTTCTATGCCCTGCCCCAGGCTCCCCAGCAGTTCAAGCAGCTGCTGATGACCTCCGGCTTTGACCGCTATTTCCAGATCGCCCCCTGCTTCCGGGACGAGGATGCCCGGGCGGACCGTACCCCCGGCGAGTTCTATCAGCTGGATATGGAAATGGCATTTGCCACCCAGAACGATGTGCTGACCGTGCTGGAAGAGGTCCTGGTGCCCGTGTTTGAGAAGTTCGGCAAGTATAAGCGGATCTCCCAGGCACCCTTCCGCCACATTGCCTATAACGATGCCATGGAGCGCTACGGCTCCGATAAGCCCGACCTGCGTATCGACCTGGAAGTGCAGGACATCACCGCGGAGGTCCAGGGCTGTGGCTTTGGCCCCTTCGAGGGCAACACCGTCAAGGCTGTCGCTGTGGATGATTTCACCCAGGCAAGAAAGTGGATCGACAAGCTGCTGGTGGACGTGGAAGTCCAGACCGGCAACAAGGCCTGCTGGTTCAAGGTGGACGAGAACGGCCAGCTCACTGGCGGTATTTCCAAGTTCCTGGGCCAGTGCGGTGACGCACTGATCGCCAAGCTGAACCTGAAGCCCGGCTCCTTCGTGTGCATGGCCGCAGGTAAAAAGACCGCCGCCCAGAAGACTGCCGGTGTCATCCGCACCATGCTGGGCAAGCGGGTCCCCGGTCACTTCGACGAGGATCAGTACGCCATCTGCTGGATCGTGGACTTCCCCATGTACGAGCTGGACGAGGAGACCGGCAAGGTGGAATTCTGCCACAATCCCTTCTCCATGCCCCAGGGCGGTATGCAGGCGCTGCTGGATGCCGAGGGCGATACCGAAAAGCTGCTGGCCATCAATGCTGACCAGTATGACCTGGTGGTCAACGGTTACGAGTCCGCTTCCGGCGCTGTCCGCAATCATGATCCCGAGATCATGGTCAAGGCCTTTGAAATGGTGGGTCTGGGCGAGGAAAACGTGAAAGCCAAGTTCCCCGCCATGTACAACGCCTTCACCTATGGCGCACCGCCCCACGCTGGCGCTGCCCCCGGTGTGGACCGCCTGATCATGCTGCTCACCGGCGAAGAGTCCATCCGTGAAGTCATCACCTTCCCCATGAACAAGAATGCGCAGGATCTGATGATGGATGCGCCCACCGCTGTGGATCAGAGCCAGTTGGACACCGTCCATATCGCACTGAATATCGAAGAATAAGCAAAAAGCATTTGTCCCGGACAGGTAACCTGTCCGGGACTGAGACTGTCAAAGAATGAGCATTGATACTCTGGCGCAGGAGCGCCCAAGGCTCCCCTTGTGCCCAAGGGGAGCTGGCAAAAATCTATTGATTTTTGACTGAGGGGATGGTTGTAACCAGTCTGAATTTGCCAAAAATGTTCGTTGTCGGCACTTTTTACGGCACAATCCCTCCGAGCCGCCATTCGGCGGCCCACCTCCCTTTGTACAAGGGAGGCTGGCTGGGTGCAAAACAAAAACAATAGCTTTTTTGACACACTGTGTCCCGGACAGGTAACCTGTCCGGGACTTTGATTATTCATGCTTTCACTACATTTTTGTTTGCAAGCTGGACCACATCCGCAGGAGTCAGGCTCTCATCCCGAATGGAGACGAAGCGGGTAGTGTTATTGTCACCACCAAGCTCGATATAGCACCATTTGCCATCAGAATCCATTCGGATCGTTAGAGAAAGGATGTCCCCAGTCCACTCGTCGAGGATCAGTCCGGCGATCCAATGAACAGAAAATTCCGTGCCGCAACTGTAAAGACAACTTTTGGGAGAAATGTAGGTCTTAACGCAATTGTTAGGAATGTTGATGTTGGTAAAGGTGAAATAATAAGAGCGATTTTCTTCACTTCCTTGAGGATCGGAGTAATAGCCTTCAAAACAGGCATCGTATTCTTTCAAAACATAGCCGCTCTCCGTTACACAAGCCACACGGTCGAAGAAGGACAGAAAACCAACGGCGTCTTCTGGCACATTATTGATGCTGCACTGGGTCAGGATGGGGGAAATGTCCGCATCTTTTTTCACGGTACCAATGTAATATTCCCGCTCGGTAGAGCCGTTCTGCTGCATACTAAACGCACACCATTGTCCGTCCGGGTCGATGCTCATGGAAAAGGAGGGGTAATATTTGCCGCCTGCTTTGTCCCATACCCAGCCTGCGTATTCATCGTGCTCTGCATTGTCAAACTGGACCAGCGCATAGTTATCAGGTTCGCTATCCAGCTCCATGTCCAGGATCTTGATCTCGTTTATAGAAAAGGTGGTGTTGGTCTTTGTTGCCTGGATCAGAATATTACCCTCTGCCAGAACCGTCCCATCGGATTTGACCTGTTTACCGTAAAATTGCATAGCCATCAAAGGTCCGTTGACGTTCTGGAAAGTCGGTTCTGTATCGGCCTGAAGGACGACAGCGCCACAGGCACACAGCGCCAGCAACGAGACAAGCACGGTCGTCATAATCAAAATCATTTTTCTCTTCATCGCAACGATCCTCCTTAAAAGATAGTTTTGTAATCGATCAATTGTTGGTGGGGCACTCGCTTTGTAGGCATTTGCGGCGAAAGCCATAGGAAACATCAAGGTGAAAATCAGTAAGAGTGCGATCACTTTTTGAGCATCTAGTTTTGCTCTTTCGGCTTATGTCTAATTGTCGGCTTAGCGGGTGTTTTTGGCGATACATCAACTCCTTTGGGTAAAATGATTGTACTCTATAAAAGAACAAATGGCAACAGAAATTTCGCTGTTTATTCCAAGTAATTTAAAAAATATTCGGTTGGTTAATTATAAAATCAAATTGAACACCTGAACAGAAAAAAATCCATAGTG
>CAZVAB010000135.1:0-4312 GCA_964625045.1 uncultured Oscillospiraceae bacterium
TATACCACACTTGGCGGTATTTGGCACTATTTTTCTGTGCGGTATTGCCCTAAAATCAGTGCCAAGATCCCTCGACTACGCTCGGGATGACATAGCTCTTAGATAGTGCAAACCGTTCCCCAAGGCCCTCCCCTTTGGGAAGGCAAAGGCGGCTTGGGCTGGGCACGACTGGAATAATCACCAAGAAACGGCTACACGAATTGTGCATAGTGGCGAAAATGAAAATTGTTCACAATTTTGATTGAAAGGGAATTGGCAAGATGATATACTTATGGTGTCAATTTCTGGGCCTGGACACTCCATGCGGAGGAGATGGCTCAAGTCCAAATTTATGTTCCCGGAATGGGCTACAAACAAGGAGGAAATAAGAAAATGAAAACCACAAGCAAGATCCTGAGCATTCTGCTGGTTCTGGCAATGGTGCTGAGCATCGCACCTTTCGCCTTTGCAGCAGGCGCTGACACTGGTGTTGTCATCAATGAGGTCTATGGTGGTGGTGGCAACAGCGGTGCTGTGTACACCAATGACTTTGTTGAACTGTACAACCCGACCGATGCGGATATTTCCCTGAAGGGTTATTCTCTGCAGTATGCATCCTATAATGGCACATTTAGTGCCCAAAATGTGTTCTCTTTCGCTGATGATGCTGCCATTAAGGCAAATGGCTATTACCTTGTTCAGCTTGCAGCTGGTTCTACGGTAAAAGACAAGCCGCTTTCCGGCGTTGATGCGACTGGTAACTTGAATTTGGCTGGTAAGAATGGTAAAATTGCTCTGGTTAAGGGTACGGATGCGATTTCTGGTAAGGACGATCCCAAGGTTGTCGACTTCGTTGGCTTTGGTACAGCAAATGAATTTGAAGGCACAGGCGCAACTGTAGCACCTGATAATGCTAACTCTGTTTCTCGTACCAACGGTAAAGACACCAATGATAATACGGCTGACTTTGCCAAGGGTGCACCTACCCCGCAGGGGAGTGGCAATGCAAGTGCCGGAACGGGTTCTGAGGGAGGCACTGGCACCGAAGGCGGTAACCAGGGCGGTACTGAGACTGCTCCCGCATTGAAGGACATTTCCGTTGCGCTGGCTGGTGCAAACGATGCAAGCTTCAAGGTCAAGGGCGTTGTGACCTGCGTTGATGGCCAGAACATCTACCTGCAGGACGCAACCGGCGCTATCTGCGCCCGCATGAGCGAAAAGCCCACTGACATCAAGCTGGGCGATACCATCATTGCCGTTGGCAAGAAGTCTGTGTACAATGGCCTGCCTCAGCTGGGCAGCGCTACCTATGAGAAGTCCACTGGCCTGACCCTCACCGCAAAGGAAACCACCATCGGCGCTCTGACCGATGCTGATATTTGTGGTTACGTCAGCCTGAAGGATCTGGAAGTTACCGAGGTTTATGACAATGATGGTCAGTTCAGCAGCCCTAACATCACTGTGAAGGATGCTGAGGGTAAGACCATCCAGCTGTACAAGGCTGTGATCGAGAAGAAGGACGGCGCATGGACTGTCAAGGTCGGCGATGTCATCGACGTGAAGGCTGCTGTCAGCATCTATAACAAGCTGCAGCTGCGCAACACCAGTGCTGATGAGATTGTGGTCCAGGTTAAGGATACCACTCCCACCCCCAATCCCGATCCCACCCCTGAGCATGAGCACAAGCTGACCAAGGTGGAGAAGGTTGACGCAACCACCGAGAAAGAAGGCTGCAAGGAGCACTACAAGTGCGAGTGCGGCAAGCTGTTCACCGATGCAGAGGGCAAGAATGAGACCACTGCTGGTGAGCTGGCCATTGCAAAGCTGACCAATACCGAGACCGACAAGAAGGATGATACCTCCGATAAGAAGGACGAAACCACTGGTTCTGGCTACACCAAGGTCACCGACGGCAAGCTGGTCAGCGGCACCTATGTGCTGGTCACCAGCAATGGCTATGCACCTACCGTTCTGGAAAAGAACTGGCTGCTGTCCGCACAGCCCACTGTTTCCGGCAACAAGGTCACCGATGCAAAGAACGCCGTTCTGGTGCTGACTGTGGACGGCAACAAGGTCAAGATCACCGATGCCAAGGGCAATACCGTGATCAACCAGGCTAAGAACAACAAGCTGGACAATCTGGACGGTATGTGGAACTGGAAGTACGACAGCGCAACTGGCACGTTCACCTTTGATGACGGCGTGACCGAGGAAGGCCAGACCCGTTACCTGGCTGCTGCCGGTAAGAACGATAACAAGTTCCGTGCATACCGCAACCCCAGCAGCGAGCCCGACAGTTACGGCAATACCTACTATCATCAGTTCACCCTGTACAAGCTGACTGATGGTTCCAATGTTTCCACTGGTGACAACACCAACGTGGTTGCTATTGTGGCAATCATGATTGTGGCAATGGCTGGTATGGCTGTTATCGTCACCAACCGTAAGAACTGGAATGTGTAATTCCGGCATCTGAGAGATCAATATGAATCGCGCATCCCCACCGGGAAACCGGTGGGGATGCTTTTCTATAAGAAAACTCCCGCTTATTCAGCGGGAGTTTCGGTCTGGATGCAGACCCGGCGTTTTTGGGTTTTGCCCGGATCTTCCAGGTGATTGACGGCAAACAGGCTGTAAAGATCGTCCCATTTCCGTTCCAGAAGTTCGTATTCCTGGGCGGTTTTCTCACCAATGTGCGGAAATTCGCCCAATTCACGCATCCTTTTCAGCACGGTGGTGCCTTTTCCTGTAAAGCCCAGCACCCGGACATAGGGGGCGGGGGCTTCCAGCATTTGGGAGGTGATGCCCAGCGTGGCACAGAGGATCATCCGGTCGATGCGGGTGCGGGTGTAGCGCTTGGATTTTGTGGCACTGGCGATCTGCTGGACGGTGGCACAGCTGCGGGCGGCGTGCATGAGCTTGCGCCACAGCCCCTCGGAGCCATAGGGCAGGGCCTCAAATTCCTCATCCGTCATGGTGCGCAGACGGTACAATACCGCTTTTTCTCCGGCGGCAAGGGTATGGACTGGGGCGGCGGAGAAAAGCTCCCGAATCTGGTGCGGCACGAAGGAAGTAAAATCTTTTCCCTGTTCGATCAATGCCCGCAGAGACGTGGCAGAGGGGTTCTCCGGGTCAGCGGCGGTGTCGTGATAGCTTCCCTCCCGGCGGATGGAGTAGGAAGATATGGGGCTGTTTTGGGAGAGAATGGCTTTGCAGTATTCCACAGCCAGAATGTCATTGGGACTTGAAAGCAGATGGCTGGACACGCCCATTGCCCCCAGCGCCCGCTGACGGGCGGCGGGGAAGGAGAGCCCCTTGTCCAGTTCCTGCCGCAGCGCGAAGGGGAAATCCGGGTGGAGCAGTGCCCGGGCAGTGTCCATGAGGGTGGCAGTTTCCCCGGTTTCGCTGCCGAAGCAAAGATGATCGCAGCATTTGGATAGAATTTCCACACCCCCGGCGGCAAAGCCCTCGGCACTGCGCAGGGCGTAGGTTGTGGGCAGTTCCAGCACCAGATCCGCCCCGCAGCGAAGGGCCGCTTCGGCCCGGATGCCTTTGTCAAAGACCGCGGGCATTCCCCGCTGGACGAAATTTCCGCTCATCAGGCAGACAATGGCGGCATCTTGCCCAAATTCCTCCCGAATCTGCCGGAATTGCTTCCGGTGGCCCAGGTGGAATGGGTTATATTCACAAACAATACCGATGGCTTTCAAAAAAATCCCTCTTTTTGTAAAAAAGTTGAAATGGGGGTTGAGTATTTCAGTAAAATGAGGTACAATATATTCAGCTATGGGTATCATACCACAAAGTCTGCAAAAAGAAAATATTTAATTTTACAGGAGGCAATTTCCCATGAATGTTCTGGTTATCAATGCCGGCAGCTCTTCTCTGAAGTATCAGCTCATGAACCCCGAGACTGGCGACGTGTCCGCTAAGGGCCTGTGCGAGCGTATCTATATCGACGGCCGTCTGACCCACAAGGTGGGTGACAGCAAGGTCGTGAAGGACATCCCCATGCCCAGCCACTCCGAAGCCATCCAGGCGGTTCTGTCCATCCTGGTGGACCCCGAGTACGGTGTTATCAAGTCCACTGACGAGATCGACGCTGTGGGTCACCGTGTGCTGCACGGAGGTATGGAGTTCTCCGAGTCCTGCATCATCAACGACGAGGTCATCAAGGCCATTGAAAAGTGCATCCCCCTGGGTCCCCTGCATAACCCCGCAAACCTGATGGGCATTCGTGCTTGCCAGGCTGTTATGCCCAACACCCCCCAGGTCGCTGTGTTCGACACCGCTTTCCACATGACCATGCCCCCCAAGGCTTACCGCTACGCCA
>CAZVAB010000136.1:0-4262 GCA_964625045.1 uncultured Oscillospiraceae bacterium
GTCTGCTCGATTTCTGTGACGAAGATAGGTTCATTGATATTTACCGTCAACTGTGTCGGCATATTTACCATAGACATCCCACTCTCGTAAGCTGACATTGTTTTATCAAGCGGAACTTTGTCTGTCTCAGATGCAGCAATTTGGACTTTGGCAGTTACAGTGATCTGTTCCATAGAAAACCTCCTTTTCTCTGTGTTTTCCTGTATATATTATATCACAAAAACCAGTAAAACTCAATGTTTTCGAAGTCAAATATGGATAATAGATACAATCATCATAACAGACGAAAATACGCCCTCAAGGTTCATATTGTATTTGTCACAAAATACCGGAAAAAGTTGCTTATCAATACTTTTGAAGATGATTTGAAGCAAAGGATATTGGACATAGCCAACCACCATGGATACAAAATCATCGCCATGGAAACAGACGGTGATCATATTCACTTTCTGCTGAGTTACGATACAACAGACAGGATCTGCGACATTGTAAAACGAATAAAGCAAGAAACAACATACTATCTTTGGAAAAAATACAGCTCTTATCTTTCCACGCAATACTGGAAGAAAAGAATACTGTGGTCGGATGGATACTTTGCTTGTAGTATTTGAGAAGTTTCATCAGCAACCATACAAAGATACATTGAAAACCAAGGATGATTTAAGTTGCTTACAAGGCTCCTCCCACCACCTAAAGGTAGTGGGTTTCCGCCTAATCAACATTGAAGGAGAACAATTATGAAACGCAATATGATGCGCAGAAATCTCCGGCAGTCCATCTGGAGATCCATGGGCCGCTTTCTGGCTATCCTGTCCATCATCGCTCTGGGCTGCGCCATGTTTGTGGGCCTGCGGGTGACCAAAACGGACATGATAGAAACAGGCCAGAAATATACCCAGGAGCAGCACATGTTTGACCTGCGGCTGCTCAATACATACGGCTGGGACATGGAGGATGTGGAGACGATCCAGAAGATGGAGGGCGTTGACCGGGCGGAGGGCTCGGTGACGGTGGATGCCTTTGTTCAGGTGGACGGGGGAGAGTCCAAGGTCTACCGGCTCTATTCGCTGCCGGAAAAGGTCAATCAGGTGTACCTGCTGGGTGGCAGACTCCCAGAAAAGTCCAACGAATGTCTGATCGACGGGGCCAAGGCGGATGACTCCATTCTGGGTACGACCGTCACGGTCACCGCTGAAAACAGTGCTGATACGCTGGAAAGCCTGAAAAGCAGCACCTTTACCGTTGTGGGCTATGTGAGCACGCCCCTTTACATGGACATGACCCGGGGCAATACCACTTTGGGCAGCGGCGTTTTGAGCAGCTATCTGTATATCCCGGAGGATGCGTTTGCCGTCGATTACTATACGGAGATCAACATTACCATGGCGGGCAGCTGGCGAATCTACGAGGAGCGCTACAATGATGCCCTGGATGATATGGCAGAAAGAATCGAACCTGCGCTGAAACCCCTGGCGGACAAGCGCCTGGAAGTGTTGCGCGCGGAAGGGGAAAAGTCCTACGCAGAGGGCCTTGCCGAATATGAAAAGGGGCTGGCAGAATATGAAAAGTCCAAGGCGGATGCGTTAAAGGAACTGGAAGATGCCCTGAAAAAGCTCCAGGAGGGGCAGGCAGAACTGGACGAAAACCGGAAGACACTGGAAGAAGGGGAAGCGCAGCTTGCGGATGCGTTGATCCAGTGGAACCAGCAGCAGAAGACTTTGGAACAGGGTAAGGTGGAACTGGAAAACCAGAAAGCCCAGGCATACGCAAAATTAGCCGAGGCCAGCGCTCAGCTGATGGAAAATTACAAAACCGTCAGCGCTTCGCTGAAACAGGTGGAAAGCGGCCTTGCCCAGATCGATGATGGCATCGCCCAGATCGACGATGGCATTGGGAAAATCAAGGAGGGCCTTGCCCAGATCGAAGAGGGACTTCCCAAACTGGAACTGATGGTTTCCCTGCTGGACAGCTCCGTTTCAGTGACGGAGACGGCACTGGAAGCGGCAAAAAACAACCCCGTTGCCACGGAAGAACAGATCGCAAAGCTGGAACAGGAGCTTGAAAAGCTCAAAGCCCAGCGGGATGATTACGCAGCGCAGCAGGAGCAGGCGCTGCAGACCCAGGCACAGCTGCAGGAGCAATTGCCACAGTTGGAGCAGAAACGGCAGGAACTGGCAGCGCAAAAACAGAAACTGCTGAAAACCCAAAGCACATTGAACGATGCCATGACCGCTATCCATGACGGTCAAAAGGAACTGGAGAGCAATCAATTCCAGGCGGAAAATCAGTTCGCCGCCGCATTGGCCCAGCTTAATGCGGGACAATTGCAGCTGGACAGTGCCAAGGCACAATTGGATGAAAAAACCACGGAACTGGAGACGGGAAAACAGGCGCTGACCGATGCCCAGAAGCAGCTGGACGAGGGGATGGCGGAATACGAAAAGGGAAAAGCCGAAGCGGAAGCGGAATTTCAAAAGGCGGAAGCGGAGATTCAAAAGGGAAAAGCGGAACTGGATGATGCCCGGTGTACTTTGGATACCATGGCAGAGCCCAAGGTCTACGCTCTGACCCGGAATACCAATCCCGGCTATCTGGCGCTGGACAATAATTCCGATATCGTGTCCAGTGTGTCCACGGTGTTCCCGGTGTTCTTCCTGCTGATTGCGGCGCTGGTCTGTATCACCACCATGACCCGCATGGTGGAAGAAGAGCGCACCCAGATCGGCACCCTGAAAGCCATGGGCTACAGCAGCGCCGCCATTATGAGCAAATATTTGCTGTATTCCGGCTTCGCATCCCTTCTGGGCTGCGCCCTGGGTGTTGCGGTGGGCAGCAGTTTCTTCCCGGTACTGCTGTGGAATGCCTACGGCATCATGTTCAACATTACCCCAAAGGTGGAGCTGATCATTGACTGGCAGCTGTGCATTGGAATCACCGTGGCCTATTTGCTGGTCTCGTCCTTGGTCACCTGGTACTGCTGCCACAGGACACTCCGGGAAGTGCCCGCCCAGCTGATCCGGCCCAAGGCCCCCACGGCGGGAAAGAAAATATTCCTGGAATACTTGCCGTTCTGGAAAAATCTCAGCTTTTTGAACAAGGTGATGCTGCGAAATGTGCTGCGGTATCGGCAGCGCTTTTTGATGATGCTCATTGGCATCGGCGGCTGCACGGCGCTGCTGCTGACAGGCTTCGGCCTGCGGGATACCATCGTGGATGTGGCAAATATCCAGTATGAAGAAGTGGATGTGTTCGATATCCATGTCTATTTCTCCGAAAGCCGTACCCAGGCCCAGCAGAAGGCGTTCCGGGAAGCGTTGGAAGGGAAAGCCCAGAGCATTGGCTTCTACTATCAGAGCAGCGTGGAGCTTACCTTTGATGATGCCAGCCGGGATGTGTACATGATCGTGTCGGACGAAACGGTGACGGATTTCATCGATTTCCACCGGGGAAAGGAACAGCTCTCCCTGCCTGGAAAGGGGGAAGCATTGGTGTCCGCCGGTGTTGCGGAGATTTTGGGGCTGGAAGTCGGGGATACCGTCACGGTCCGCAATGCAAATCTGCAAGCCTTGCACCTGTGTGTCAGTGGTGTTTACGACAACCATGTGAATAACTACATCATCACGAACCCGGAGACACTTGCTGACCAGTGGGGCCAGGTTCCCGAAAGTCAGATGGCCTATGTAACAGCGAAAGAGGGGACGGATGTCCATGATTTGAGCGCAGCCATCACCGCCATGGATGATGTGATGAACATTTCCGTGTCCGCAGATACGGCGGAACTGGTGGACTCCATGATGAGCGCACTGGATCTGGTGGTGCTGGTCGTGGTGGTCAGTGCGGGACTGCTGGCGGCCATCGTGCTGTACAACCTGACCAATATCAATATCAACGAGCGCATTCGGGAAATTGCCACCATCAAGGTGTTGGGCTTCAACGCTGCGGAGACTTCTGCCTATGTGTTCAAGGAGAATATGCTCCTGACGGTTCTGGGCGCGGCCTTTGGCCTGCTTCTGGGAAGGGCGTTCCTGGCCTTTGTTATGAGCAAGATCAAGATCGACTTTGTCTGGTTCCAGACGAGATTGGCATTGCCATCCTACATCTATTCGGTGCTGCTGACTCTGCTTTGCGCTTTGGCGGTTGCGGTGGTGTTCCATAAGCGGCTGCAAAAGATCAATATGGCGGAAGCACTTAAATCCGTGGAATAAGAAAAAATGGGCGTGTTGCAAAATGCGCCGAAAAGGAAAACCACATCAACCAACCTC
>CAZVAB010000137.1:0-4257 GCA_964625045.1 uncultured Oscillospiraceae bacterium
TGATCATGATGTTCCCCCTGTATTGGATGTTGCTGACGGCACTGAAACCAACCAACGAGGTGCTGACGGTAATCCCTACGTTCTGGCCCAGTAAGATCCAGTGGCAGAATTTTGTGGATGCCTGGACGCAGGTGAATTATCCCCGGTATATCATCAATACGCTGTATGTGACGGCGTGGCACCTGGTGCTGCAACTGACCATGGGTGTGCTGGCTGCCTACGGCTTTGCTAGGGGCAAGTTTTTTGGGAAGAATTTTCTGTTCCTAGTGGTGCTCAGCGCCATGATGATCCCCGGTCAGGCGGTATTTGTTCCGGTCTATGTGCTGATCGCAAACCTCGGCTGGGTCAATACTTTCGCCGGCCTGGTGTTGCCGGGGGTGGTTTCTGCCAATATGATCTTTATGCTGCGGCAGAATTTTATGTCTGTGGATCAGAGCTATCTGGATGCGGGTGAGGTGGACGGCCTGGGGATTTTTGGCACAATCTATCATGTGCTGATCCCCATGTGTAAGGCTTCCGTCGTGACGGTGGCGCTCAATTCCTTTATCAGTGGCTGGAATAATTATTTCTGGCCCAAGATCCTGGCGAAGGACGATGAGCATCGGCTGATTTCCGTGGCACTGGCTATGATGAAGGGAATGTGGGATGATGTGGGTGGTACCGGCTTTTATAATACACTGATGGCCGGCGCTGTGATCTCGGTGCTGCCGGTGATCGTGGTGTTTATTTTTAATCAGAAACATCTGATGAAGGGTTATGCGAAGAATGCGATGAAATGATCCGAGAGAGGAGAAAGACAAATGGTGTCAAACAAATATCGCTTACGGGATGTGCCGAAGGGCAAAAAACTGGAGCATTTTTTTACTTATTATAAGCCACATTTGTTTTATGCCATTGTCTTTTCTCTGCTGATTGGCTATACCGTATACGGCCTGCTGAAACCGAAGCCGGATTTGCAGGTGATGTGGCTGTCAGGTGCGTATACCATGGAATGTGAGCAGGAACTGCGGGAAAACTGCGCTGCACTGGAGTGGGATACCAATGGCGACGGTGTTGTGACCGTAACGGTGACGCAAGTGGACTTTGGAAAGTCCTATGAAGAAATGAGCTATGCAGTTAAATCGGAACTGGTGGCACTGATCGCAGCTCAGGATTATTCCTTTTTTCTTGTCAATGACAATGCCATGGCCTGGATGCGGGAAAATGAGATACTGGGGACCTATGGAGATGCCGGTTTGACGGATTTCGGGGGCGAGGAGGAATACCTGTGCATCCCGGTGGAGAAGCTGGGATTTTTGCGGGGAAAGCACGATGAACCTCTGGAAGGTCTGTATTTGTGCGTCACACCAACACCTGAACAGGATCAGGACCGACAGGAGGCGTACAAGCGGCAGATGGAAGCGCTACGCCGGGCATTGGCAGAGCATGGTCTATCGGCTACGGAGTGAAGCCGGTGGAAATTTTGACACAACGGATAAATGATATGAAACTTTCGATTCTGACAGGTGTTTTGGATACCGGTGCAGATCAAGGCAGTCTGCGTGATCCGTGTCTGGTGCTGCGCACCTTGGGCGAAATTGGATATGAAGCTGTGGATATGAGCTTCACCGCTGTGGCGAAGCCGGAATACATACTGCGGGGTGCACTGAATGTACCGTTTCTGCTATGGGTACCGCATATGGCGGATGGCGGCGAGATGCGGGATGAACTGATCAGCTTGATGGATGTCGGTCCAACGCTGGTGGAACTGGCGGGAGGAACGCTTTCCTATCCTCAATTTGGGCGCAACGTGCTGGATGGGACACCACGGCGCTATGTGTTGAGTGGGTATGTAGGGGAAATGATGTACATGGAAAAAGGCTTGAAGCTCGTGACCAACCGGAAAGGCGAGCCATACTTGATCTTTGCTCTGAAGCGGGATCCCGGAGAACAGGACAATTTGGCGGGAACGCCGGAGGGAGCGCAGATCTGGACGGAAAAAAGCAAGCAGCTGTTTTTCGCGGTGGCAGAAAACAGCTGCTATAAGCCGTCCGTGATCCAGATGCGGACCCCGGATCAGAACGATCCAAGGTTTGTCCGCTCTGTCAAAGGGGCTGGTTGATGCTCACAGGACGGTAACGCCCTGGCTTTCCATCAGCTCCCGGATCTGCTGGGGAAGGTGATCGTCCGTGACAATCACATCCACGGATTGCAGAGGAATGTTCCAGGGAGAGTGGATATAGTTGATTTTTGAAGAGTCCATCAAAATAATGACCTTGTCCGCACGGGAGATAGCGGCATTGGCAATGGCGGAGATGATGGAAGTGGTCTGGGGAATGCCATAGTCCGGGTGAAAACCGGCGGCGCCAAGCACCGCATAGTCAAAATGCAGCTTCTCAATGGAGCTGACCACCGAAGGACCGATGACCCGCATCAAATTCTGGTTGAGACGTCCGCCAAAGACTTCAACATATCGCTCCGGGCAGAATGGAATCTCCCGGGCGACGACAAGACCGTCGGTGAAAATGTAAGAGGCCATGTCCGGCAGCTGGCGTGCAAATTCCGCACAGGTCGAGCCTGCGGAGATATAAATGGAGCAGCCGGGGTGGACGAGGGGTGCGGCTTTCTGCGCAATAATGAATTTTTCTTCCTGATGCAGCGAGGTGCGCATGGTGAAGTTGCTGCCGTTTTGGATGATGTCCTGAATGGATTTGGCACCGCCGTGAATGCGGACGATCTTGTTTCCCTCGTCCAGTACACGCAGATCCTTGCGCAGTGTCACTTCAGACACAGTGGGAAACAGCCCCCGTAATTGGGTCATGCTGACTTCGCCGAGCTGATTGATCAAGTCCACAAGCGCTTGTCTTCTCTTTTCCATAACGAGCTCCTTTCGGATTGATTTGATTATATTATATAGAGAATTTCCAATTTTTTCAAGACCTGAATGATAGAATGAGGAAAGGGTACGGCGATATCTGAAATAGGGGGGAAATCGCTCCCGCCAGTCAGCTGCGGCGGGAGCGGGACAGATTAGCTGGAATAATGGCGGGAGCGCTGCGCTAGATCCATCAGGCGGGAAGCGGCACTGTCCAGAAATTGCCGGTGACCGCAGATGCTATCGCCGGGGTGATAGAATACTTCGTGGCGCATCCGCTGGCAGCCACCGCTGCAGACATTGCGGTAGGGGCAGCTGTCACACAGGGGCAGCGGTTCCCGGGGGCGGGAGAGAAACTGCTCCATTGCCGGTGCTTCGAAGACGGTGCGCAGCGGCTCCTGTGCTAGATTGCCGGCCCTGTATTCGTCCAGAACATAGAAATCACAGGGGTACACACTGCCGTCGGCTTCCACGATGATCTGCCGCTGGCAACGTCCCAGCAGGCCGCAGGCGTTGCATTGACCAAGGGCCAGCAGATTTACCAGATCATCAAAGAGCTTGATGCTGATGTAATGGCCGTTTTGATATTCCTGATACCATTTGTCGAAAATGGCACTGTAAAAGGCGGCATACCGCTGGGGTGTCAAAGCGTAGGGGTCATTTTTGGCACCGAAGGCACCCAGGCAAGGGGTGAACTGGACATAGTGAAGCTCCTGCTCCAAAAGGAAACGCCAGACCTGCAGCGGATGCCGGGCCAGGGAATTGGTCAGGGTCATCAGCACATTGTAGGAGACGCCCCATTTGTCCATGCGCTTTTTGGCATCCATGATACGGTGAAAGCTTCCATAGCCGTGAATGTCCACCCGGTTGGCATCGTGGTAGGCAGCGGGGCCGTCTATGGACAGGCCGACGAGAAAATCGTGCTCTTTCAAAAAGGCACACCACTGGTCGTCCAGCAAAATGCCATTGGTTTGCAGAGCATAGGAAACATGGATCTCATTTTTGGCGTAGGCGGAGACAGTTTGGATGAAATGGCGGTAAAAATCCAGCCCGGCCAGGGTGGGTTCGCCCCCCTGAAAAGCCAGGGTCAGCCGGTCACCGGGAGCAAGATCCGCAAATAGATTGGCAATGACACCCTCCGCAGTTTCGCGGCTCATCAGACCGTAGGACGGGATGGCCCGGGCGGCGCTGACATCCGCATAAAAGCAGTATTTGCAGCGCAGATTGCAGGCAGAGGATGCGGGCTTGAGCATAACGGATATATTTTTCACGATAGCCTCCCGAAATAGTAAGATATATCTGTATAGTATTGTAAATTTCGGCTTCCGTCAAGTCCGAATTTGAAAATCGGAGACGAAAGAGTTTATCACAGACAGGAGAAGGATCATGGAAAAGAGACCTAA
>CAZVAB010000138.1:0-4210 GCA_964625045.1 uncultured Oscillospiraceae bacterium
TGTGCTGGGGATGGGGTAACTTTCGGCATTTTCACAAATTTGCTCATTTATAGTTGATAAAAAACACCGTAGGGGACAGAAAACCCTACGGTGTTTTTATAAAATGACCGTAACGCCAGTGTGGAAGCAGTGCCTGGCGGCCCGGAGGGATTGTGGCGTAAAAAGTGCCGATACCAAACATTTCTGGCAAATTTGAACCGGTTATGACCATCCCCTTAGTCAAAAATCAATAGATTTTTGACAGCTCCCCTTGTGCCCAAGGGGAGCCTTGAGTGCTCCTGCGCCAGAGTATCAACGCTCATTCTTTGACAGTCTCAGCTCCCCCTGCGGGGGAGCCAAGGGACGGTACTTTTTTGACACATTGAGACGGGCCTGCGGTGTACGCAGGCCCGGTCTTTTTTAGTTCCACAGTCCGTCAGGATACAATCCCTGCTGGGTCTTTTCCTGCAGAGCCGCTACCACCTGGGGCTTGTCCGCCGCATAGGTAACGCCGTACCACTTATCCGGGGATTCCAGCACCTTGACGGTGGCCTTTCCCTCGGTCAGCAGGTCTTCCACTGCCAGGGGCAGGAAGAACTCCGCTTTTTCAGGGTTTTCCTTGGCTTTGGTGTCCAGAAATGCCGGGAATCTTGCTTCCAGCTCACCCAGGAAGCTGGGGGTGAAGCCCCACATATTCATGGAGACCACGGTGTTTTCCGGCACATCCGTCCAGTTTTCGCCGTCTTCGGTGAAGTGGATGCCGCCCTCATACTTTTCGATGCGGGTGCGCTCGATGATCTGGGTCAGGCAGTGATTTTCGTTGGTCTGGCACACGCCACGGGCAACGCTTCCGTTATCGGTGACGGTATTGCCCATCAGGTAGCCCACCATGCAGTAGTCATACACCGCACCGTCCTGGGCGTTGGTCAGGGCATTATAGATCACCCGATATGCGGATTTTCCGTAGTAATCGTCGGCATTGATCACCGCAAAGGGCGCACCGTCAATGGCCTCCTTGGCGCACAGCACAGCGTGGCAGGTGCCCCAGGGCTTGGCCCGGCCTGCGGGAACGGCATAGCCCTCCGGCAGCTTGTCCAGCTCCTGGTAGGCGTAGCGGATCTCCATGGGGCACTTTTCCAGACGCTTGCCCACGGTTGCCATAAAGTCCTCCCGGATGGCTTCCTTGATAATGATCACCGCTGTTTCGAAGCCGGCTTCATGGGCATCGAACAGGGAGTAGTCCAAAATTGCTTCGCCGTGAGATCCCACCGGATCGATCTGCTTCAATCCGCCGTAGCGGCTTCCCATACCGGCTGCCATCACAACTAAAACAGGTTTCTTCATTTTCTTTTCCTCCAATGTTTCTTTGTTCAGGATCTTGATTTGTGTGATCCCATGATAAATGATCCCCAGCGCCAGCAGCAGCGCAGGGACCCATTTTAACATTTTTTCGCCTGTGCAGGCTAGCAGCACAAAGCACGCCACTGCCGCCGCACCGATGAGCGTGTAAAAAGCCCAGGCTATATACGAAGTGAACCGCCTCATATCACGCCCTCCAGCCGGATATCCCCGGTTTTCAGCTTGTTCCAGGAAAATTCCGGCAGCAGCTCATCCAGGGAGATGGATGTGTTCCGGTCGATCAGCCCGGCGCTGAAAGCAAGGCTTCCGATGATCCGCTCCGGTGTGGTATTTTGGCGCAGAGCGCCCATGTCCAGATCCCTGTCCCGTTTGCTCAAACGGCGGCCATCCGGGGCGACCAAAAGGGGCACATGACCGTACTGTGGGTGGGCAAAGCCAAACAATTCCTGCAAATACATCTGCCTGGGAGCGGAACTTAATAAATCCACGCCACGGACGACTTCCGTAACGCCGGATTCGCCGTCATCCACCGTCACCGCCAGCTGGTAGACATATACACCATCTGCCCGGCGCACCACAAAATCGCCGCAGTCCGTGGCCAAATTCTCCTGATACGCCCCCTGGCACAGATCCTGGAGCTGCCACAGCCGGTCCGGCACCTTCACCCGCCAGGCGGGGGCACGGTCAAAAGATGCCTGCTCCCGGGGCGTTAGATCCCGGCAGGTGCCGGGATAGACATAAGTACCGTCGGATAGGTGGGGCGCATTGACGCTGTGAAGTTGGCTGCGGGTGCAGTAGCAGCCGTACAGCAGGCCCTTTTCCCGGAGCAGCTCAAAATAGCGGTGGTATGTTTCCCTTCGCTGGGATTGAGGGGCTGTTTCCACATCCCAGGTAAGCCCCAGCCAGCGCAGATCTTCCCGCAAAATTTGGGCATTCTCGCTGCTGGTGCGGGCTGTGTCCAGATCCTCCATCCGCAGGACCAGACTGCCGTCCCGGCTTTTCACCGAGAGCCAGGCCACCAGCGCCGCAAACACATTCCCTAGGTGCATCCGCCCCGATGGCGTGGGGGCAAACCGCCCCACAGGGTGGGAACACGCCATCATATTATGATAAGAATGTTTCGATCCAGTAGATCAGCACGCCGATGATGCCCAGGCACAGGAAACTGGCAATGGCCATGAGGATGATCTGAAGCAGATCCTGCTTGTTCACAGTCCGCTCCGGCTTCTCTTCCACGCCATATTCCTGCTCCATGTCCATATCCACATCGTCGTATTGCTGCTCCTGGCCGTAGTCATTGGAATAGTTATGATATGCTTCCACATCGCCCTGGGCGACGGACATCTGATCCGGGTCCTCAAAGGCAGGCTCTGTCATCAGCTGATCCAGCACCTGACTGACGGGCTGCTCGTCCGGCTCTTCCAGGATCGATTCCGGCATATCCATCAAAAGCTCATCTTCCTGCAATCTTTTTTCCAGATCCTCCAGGATCTTTTTGGTATCGTCGGTCATCTTGGACACCTCCTTTTCTTTTGTCCCATTTTACCCCAAAATTCGCCTTCTGTAAAGGGTTAAGACTTGAAAAAGCGACAGCGCCGTGAAAAAATTCACGGATTTTTCGCAACTTCAAACTTTTTTAATATTTACCCACTTTTCTTATTCACAATTTCCGGGTACTATATAATCAAACGATGCTTAAATTATTCTTTTTCATTTTTCCTCTTCTCTTTTCTTTTAGTGAGATCCGCAGCTGTGAGCTGCGGATTTTACTATTTTGTGCATACTCTTCCATTTCCCGGGAAAAATAACCGGGAAACGGAGGGGTATTTTTGTTATTATCCTATATACGAACCATTATTTTGTATTTGGTGCTGATCCTGGTCATCCGGCTCATGGGCAAGCGTCAGGTGGGGCAGATGGAGCCGTCGGAATTTGTCGTGACCATGCTGGTAGCAAACCTTGCCGCCATCCCCATGCAGGATGGGGGGATTCCCCTGTTTTCAGGTCTGGTGCCGATCTTGACCGTATTGGGGACAGAATTGGTGCTTTCCGCCGCGGCGGTGTGGAGCGTGGGATTTCGCAAACTCCTGTGCGGGAAGCCTGTGATCCTCATTGAAAACGGGCATATTTTGCAGCAGGCACTGCGCTCCACCCGGGTCACGGCGGACGAGCTGACCGGGCATCTGCGGGAAAAGGGGATATTGGATCTGCATACCGTGCAGTACGCCATTTTGGAGACGGACGGCAATCTTTCCGTCTTTCCATACCCGAAAGACGCACCCGCCACAGCAAAGGATGCTATGATCCAGGTCAAAGATCAATATCTGCCCGTGACCGTCATCGAAGATGGGCATTTGCTGGGGAAAAATCTCCCCGCCGCCGGGTGGGATGAGGGGAAGGTAAAAAAGGTTTTGGAAGAAAAGGGCGGCACCGTTTCCGGTACGTTCCTGCTTACTGTGGACAAAAAGGGCCATGTGATCTGGATCCCGATGGAATAAGGCCATAACAGCACCGTCAAAATCCGTGTCCTCCCGAGCGTAGCCGAGGGATCTTGGAACTTGGTTTGCAAGAAATATCCCGGAAGTGCGTAGATTTCTCGACTTTGCTGCGCTCCGCTGGAAATGACAGATTTTTAGTGCGGTGGGGTGTGGTGACTGGGTGGTCATCATACCTGGGCGGCGGGGGCGTGCCCCCGCCCTACAAAGGAGCCTTCCCCTCCGGGGAAGGTGGCAAAAATCTTTGATTTTTGACGGAGGAGGATATTTCGGAAGAAATATCCTCGCCGGCAGGCGAAACATCCCCGACCTCTCCCGACCTCGCTTGCGCTCAGCCACCCTCCCCAAAGGGGAGGGCCTTGGGAACCATCTAAGTC
>CAZVAB010000139.1:0-4189 GCA_964625045.1 uncultured Oscillospiraceae bacterium
TGTGCTGGGGATGGGGTAACTTTCGGCATTTTCACAAATTTGCTCATTTATAGCTCATAAAAAAGAGGAGGGATCCACATGGAAGAAACACTTGGAAAACGCATCGTCTCCAACCGCAAGCGCATCCGCCTGACCCAGGATCAGCTGGCAGAGCGCTTGGGTGTCACGGCCCAGGCCGTGAGCAAATGGGAAAATGACCAGTCCTGCCCGGACATCAATATGCTGCCGAAGCTGGCACAGATCTTCGGCATCTCCACGGACGAGCTGCTGGGCCGGGAAGCCCCCGCCCCAGTCCACCAAGCCGAGATCGTCACCGATAAGGAGGACGAGGGCATCCACATTCAAAAAGGAAACTGGGAATTCAAATTGGACAACAGCCGTTTAGAGGCCCTGGCTTTCGCATTTCTGGTGCTGCTGGTGGGGGCGCTCACGTTCCTTGACCGCTGGTTCCATTGGGATGTGGGCTTCTGGAGCATCCTCTGGCCCTCTGCCCTGCTGGTTTATGGCATCAAGGCACTGCTGCATCGGTTCCGGTTCTTTAGCTTTGGCTGTGCCCTGTTCGGCGGGTATTTTCTGGTGAATAACCTGAACCTATTCCACTTTTCTCTGGACAGCAGCCTGATCTTCCCCCTGATCATCGTCCTGTTCGGCCTGAGCCTGCTGGTGGATGCCCTGCGCAAGCCCCGCAAGCCCGTCTTCCGCATGAGCCACACCGACTCCGGCGACAAATCCGCTTCCCATTTCCAGCAAAATGGAGAATCCTTCGATTGCAGCCAGTCCTTTGGGGAGAAGACCGAAATCGTCTCCCTGCCCCTGCTGTCCTCCGGCACCGCCAGTGTCAGCTTTGGAGAACTGCAGGTGGATCTGACCCAATGCCAGCAGATCTCCAACGACTGCCGCATTGACCTTCGCTGCTCTTTTGGTGCGCTGCGGCTGCTGGTGCCCCGCTCCTGCAAAGTGAACGATCACTGCTCCGCCTCCTTTGGCTCCGTGGAATACACCGGGCACCCGGAGGATGATGCCAGCACGGTCATTCATGTGATCGGTGAATGTTCCTTCGGGGAGATCACCATTTCCTACATCTGATAAAACACGGCGCAGCCAAAAGCTGCGCCGCTTTCTTTCCAAAATTCGGTGATTGACAGCCGGGCTTTTTCCATGGTAACATATAGAAAAACGCAAAGGAGCTTTCTATGCCCGATCAATATTCCCGCACCCGCCTGCTTCTTGGCCGGGACGGACTGGATAAACTAAGAAACGCCCGGGTCGCCCTCTTTGGCCTTGGGGGCGTGGGCGGCTATACTGCCGAAGCCCTGGCCCGCTCCGGCATCGGTGCCATGGATCTTGTGGACGACGACACGGTGAATTTGACCAACCTGAACCGCCAGGTGCTGGCTCTGCACTCCACCATTGGAGAATATAAAGTGGACGTGGCTGCCGCCCGGATCAGGGACATTGACCCCACCATCACGGTGCGCACCTACAAGACTTTCTACCTGCCGGAAACCGCCGGTCAGTTTGATTTTTCCCAGTACGACTATGTCATTGATGCCATCGACACCGTCACCGGCAAGCTGGCCCTGATTGCCCAGGCGAAAGCCGCAGGTGTCCCGGTGATCAGCTGCATGGGAACTGGCAACAAGGTCGACCCTATGGGCTTTCAGGTGACGGACATTTCCAAGACCTCCGGCTGTGCCCTGGCCCGGATCATGCGCAAAGAATGCGCCAAGCGGGGTCTGAAAGGGATCAAGGTGGTCTACTCCCAGGAGCTGCCTCTGTCCCCCCAGCCAGATCCTGAGGATATCCCGGAGCCCCAGCGGGAGGGTTCCACCCGCCGCTCCACCCCCGGCTCCACCGCTTTCGTCCCGGCTGTTGCCGGCATGATGATGGCAGGCGAGGTCATCCGGGATCTTGCAGGCCTCTCAAGAGAATAATGTACGGCCCGGTGCACACCGGGCCGTTTCTGTTATCCAATTCGTCTGCCGCAGTTGGGGCAGAAAGTGAAATTCCCCTCTGTCTTTTCCCCGCAATAGGGGCAGAAATTGCCGGAAGCTGCATTCTGCCTGGGCGGCGTTTCCGTGGTTGGGCGGTTGTCTTTCTCCCAGGGCTCCCGGGGCCTCTGTTCCTTCTCCTGATTCAGCTTCAGCATCATGACCAGACGGTAAACGGCGATGCCCACAAAAATCAGTCCAAAGGGCAGCATAAACACCGCGCCGATCCTTGCCGCCATGGCGCACCAGAACAGGGCAAAAACAATGACCGCTACCGATATGCCAACGCCATAATGCTTTTCCGCTTTCCGTTCCTTATCTCTGTTCATATCACACCCCCAGATAGCCGCAGAGCACCTTCAAGGTGTTGTATACACCGTCGATATGGCTGCGCTCATAGCCATGGCTGGCGTAAACGCCTGCGCCGATCAAACCGTGACGAATGTCCACGCCGCTGCGCAGTGTCGCTTCCACATCGGAGCCGTAGAACGGATACACATCCACCGCATAGTCCGCCTCCGTGGCCTTGGCGGCAGAGATGAGCTTGCCCACCACCTCATAGGAGTAGGGGCCGCCGGAGTCCTTGGCGCAGATGGATACCTGCCGCTCGGTGCAGGAAAGGCCATTGCCAACGCAGCCCATGTCCACGGAAATGGCTTCCGTGACACCGGCCGGAACGGAAGCAGAGCCGCCGTGGCCCACTTCCTCATAAACCGTCACATGGATGTAGGTGCGGCGCTTGGGGGTGATCTCATTGTCGCTGAGATACTTGGCAAAGCCCAGCAGGATGCCCACGCTCAGCTTGTCATCCAGGAAGCGGCTCTTGAGATAACCGCTCTTGGTGCGCCGGGTGCGGGCCTCAAAGCACACGATATCCCCCACCTCGATGCCCAAGGCTCTGGTATCGGCGGCGGACTTCACATCCTCATCCAGCACCACCTCCACCGTGTCCCATTTCCGGGCAGCAGTGGAATAATCGCCGTTGACATGGACGGAAGCGTTGCACAGCTGGCAGGTGCCGTCAATGACCTTGCCGGAGCGGGTGTACACCCACACATTCTCCGCTTCGCCGTTGTTGGGATTCATGCCCCCCAGAGGGGTCAGCCGCAGGCGGCCATTGCCCTTGACTTCCGCCACCATGCCGCCCAGCGTATCGGCGTGGGCTTCCAGAAGCAGGCCATCCTGTTCATCTTCGCCACCCAGATCCACCAGAACACCGCCCTTGGCGGTGATCTGCGCCGAAAAGCCCAGATGCGCAAAGCGTTCCTTGACCCAGGCCGCTGCCCGGGCGGTATAGCCGGAGGGAGAATCGATGGCTAGCAAGCTCTCCGTCTTCTCCCAGGCGTATTCTGCGTAACTTTGTCCGATCATATCCTTAACCTCCCAAAATAATATAGTGCCAAACTCCTGCGATCTCCCGCAGGTAATTGTTGATCCGCAGCGGCAGGCTCTGTGTCTTCGCCGCCACTGTCATTGTCTCAATGCCGCATTCCTTTGCGTACAGGGTTGCCCGGTAAAGGTGATAGTCACTGGAGATCAGTCCCACACGGGTGGGCCGCTGTCCGGTCTTCTTCTCCAGCAGCTCCAGCGTGTACTGGAGGTTTTCCATGGTGGATGTGGCCTGCTCCTCCATCCATATCCGCTCCGGGTCAATGCCCATATCCACCAAATGATCAAAAATACATTGGGCTTCGCTGATGGGCTCATCCTCGCCCTTGCCGCCGGAAACGACACAGATCGTCCGGGGATTGTCCGTTAAATGCTGATACGCCGCCTGGATGCGCTCTTGCAGCGCCACAGAGGGGCCATCCTCCCGGACACGGCACCCCAGCACCAGCACATAATCCCAATCTTTTGGCGGCGCTGCCTTGGATGTATGCTGAATGACATACCCGGTCGCCGCTACCACGATCAGCCCGCAGCACAGCAGCAAACTCAAGCTGTACGTCAGTCTGCTTGCAGCCTTTGGATATTTCCTGCCCAGCGCTCCCAGACCATAATAAAGGCTGATCACACCGGCGATTGCCAGGCAGACCAGGCCAGAAAAGCTGTAGCCCGTCACCGCAGTGTAGAAAAACACCGCCAGCAGGACAAACGCCCCAGGAATGAGCCATTTGAGCCACACAATTTTCTTTTTCACGTGCGTACCTCCTCGTATAATAAGTTTCAAGTAAATATTTTCAGATATCAGCAGGCTT
>CAZVAB010000140.1:0-4122 GCA_964625045.1 uncultured Oscillospiraceae bacterium
TTTCATTTGCCTTTGGTGCCTTGTAGCGCAGCGGAAAGGAATGGTCATAAACATGAATGTGTTTTTGACATTGGCGTTTTTGTTTTTTGTGGGGTCACTGTCCGGCTGGTGTCTGGAAGTGGTGTTCAGAAGATATTTTTCATCGTCCAACCCGGAGCACAAGTGGATCAATCCGGGCTTTTGCACCGGGCCGTATCTGCCCATTTACGGCTGCGGCCTGTGCGCCCTGTATTTGATCGCAGGTCTGGGAAATTTGCTTACCATTGAAAACCCGATTCTGAAAAAAGGGGTGCTGTTTCTCATCATGGCGGTGAGCATGACCGCCATCGAGTACATTGCGGGTATCTTCAGCCTGAAAGTGGCGAAGGTGCGGCTGTGGGATTACAGCGACGAATGGGGCAATATCCAGGGCATCATCTGTCCACTGTTCTCCGTGATCTGGGCGGTGATGGGTGCGCTTTATTACTTTTTCATTCATCCGTACATTCTGAATGCCCTGGCGTGGCTGTCCAACAATCTGGCATTTTCTTTTGTCATCGGCTTCTTTTTCGGTGTATTCCTGCTGGACGTTGCCCATTCGGCACAGCTGGTGGTGAAGCTCCGGCAGTGGGCCAAGGAAAATGATGTGGTGGTGCGCTATGAAGGATTGAAGGCCCAGATCCGCCGCCGCAGTGATGCGGAAAAGAAAAAATACCACTTCTGCCATCCCTTCCGCACGGACCGGCCCTTGGCAGAGCATTTGAAAGAGATGCGGGAAAGCCTGGAACAGCGCACCCGCAAAAAATAAGCAATCGCAGTAGAAAAACAGGTGAAAGTATGAATACATATCGGGCAGGCATTGACATTGGTTCCACCACGGTCAAGCTGGTCATCTTAGACGAACAGGGAAAAATCATATTCGGGCAGTATCGCCGCCATCATGCCAAGACTCAGCAGACCCTGGCGGCGCTACTAAAGGAAGCCACGGTGCAGCTGGGGAGCTGCGCACTGCGGTGCAAGATCACCGGCTCCGGTGCCATCAATCTGGGCAAAGCCATGGACATTGGCTTTGTGCAGGAGGTGGTGGCGGTGGCATCGGCGCTGGAATATACAGCGCCCCAGACGGATGTTGCCATCGAGCTGGGTGGTGAGGATGCCAAGATCATCTATTTCAAGGGCGGACTGGAAGAACGGATGAACGGTGTCTGCGCCGGCGGCACCGGATCGTTCATCGACCAGATGGCAAGCCTTTTGCAAACCGATGCCCAGGGACTGAACGAGGAAGCGGCCCATTACCAGCAGATCTACCCCATTGCGGCCCGGTGCGGTGTGTTCGCCAAGACGGACATTCAGCCGCTGATCAATGAGGGGGCGACCAAGGCAGATCTGGCGGCATCCATTTTTCAGGCTGTGGTCAATCAGACCATCTCCGGCCTTGCCTGCGGCAAGCCCATCCGGGGGACGGTCGCCTTTCTGGGCGGTCCGCTGCACTTTCTGCCGGAGCTGAAAAAGGCCTTCATCCGTACCCTGGGCCTGACCCCGGAGACCACCGTTGACCCAGAAAACTCCCATCTGTTCGCCGCCATGGGTGCGGCGCTGGAAAGCGGGGAAAGTCAGCAAATACCCATCGGGGAGCTGACCGCAAGGCTGGAAAAGGGCGTGAAAGTGTCCTTTGAAATGCCCTGGCTCCCGGCTCTGTTTGAAAGCCGGGAGGAATACTTTGCCTTTTGCGACCGGCACAAGAAAGCCGTGGTGGCAAGAGAGGAGCTTGCTGGATACAGGGGTGATTGCTTCCTGGGCATTGATGCCGGATCTACCACCACGAAGATCGCCCTCATTGGGGAGCGGGGGCAGCTATTGTACGCTTTCTATGGGAGCAATCAGGGTAATCCCATCAAAACCGCCATGGCAGCCATGGAAAATCTGGGCAAGCAAATGCCGAAAGAGGCAAAGATCGTCCGGGCCTGCTCCACTGGCTATGGCGAGGCACTGCTGAAATCGGCCTTCTCTCTGGATGAGGGAGAGGTGGAAACAGTGGCCCACTGCGCCGCAGCAGCGTTTTTCGACAAGGATGTGGACTGCGTGCTGGACATCGGCGGGCAGGATATGAAGTGTATCAAGCTCCGTAAGGGCTGCGTGGACACGGTGCTTCTGAATGAGGCCTGTTCCTCCGGCTGTGGCAGTTTTTTGGAAAATTTCGCCAGCTCCCTGGGCTATACGGCGGCAGAATTTGCCAACGAAGCGCTGTTTGCGCCTACCCCGGTGGATCTGGGGACCCGGTGCACGGTGTTTATGAATTCCAATGTGAAGCAGGCGCAGAAAGAGGGGGCTTCCGTTGCGGATATCTCTGCGGGCCTTGCCTATTCCGTGGTGAAAAACGCTCTGTACAAGGTCATCAAACTGACGGATGCCCGGGAACTGGGCCGACATATCGTGGTCCAGGGCGGAACCTTTTACAATCAGGCGGTACTCCGGGCGCTGGAACGGATCACCGGGGTGGAAGTGACCTGCCCGGATATTTCCGGCATCATGGGTGCCTTCGGTGCGGCACTGATCGCAAAGAAGCATTACCATGGGCAAGCATCCACCATGCTGCCATTGGAAGAAATTGAGAATCTGACCTATACCACCAAGGTGACCCACTGCGGCGGCTGCTCCAATAACTGTATGCTGACCGTCAACCGTTTTCCCAATGGCAAGCGCCATATCACTGGCAACCGCTGCGAAAAGGGGCTGGGCGGGGACGGCGCAGCGAAAAAGGGCGAAAACATGGTGCACTACAAGCGCCAGCGGATCTTCGATTATCCCCAGCCGGAAAAGGCACCCCGGGGTGAGATCGGCATACCCAGAGTGCTGAATATGTACGAAAACTACCCGTTTTGGGCGACATTCTTTCAAAAACTGGGGTTCCGGGTGGTGCTGTCTCCGTTTTCAGACCGAAAGCTCTATGAAAAGGGCATGGACTCCATTCCGTCGGAGTCAGAGTGCTACCCGGCAAAGCTGGCCCACGGCCATGTGCAGTGGCTGGTGGAGCAGGGAATCAAAACCATTTTCCACCCCTGTGTGTTTTATGAGCATCAGGAATCGGACAGCGCCCAGAACCACTTCAACTGCCCCATCGTTGTTTCCTATGCGGAAAACCTGAAAAACAATGTGGAAGCGGTGGCGGAGGGGCAGGTGCGCTACATCCGGCCCTTTATTGCCTTTACCGATGAAAAATGCGCCGCTGACCGATTGGTACGGCTGTGCGGCGAGCAATGGCAGATCCCGGAGGAGCAGGTGCGCAGCGCAGCGGCGGATGCCTGGGCAGAGCAGCAGCGGGCCAAGGCGGATATCCGGGAAAGGGGAGCGCAAATGCTCCGGCAGATGGAGCAGGAGGGTGCCAAAGGCATCGTCCTGGCAGGACGGCCCTACCATATTGATCCGGAGATCAACCATGGGATCCCGGAGCTGATCGCATCTTACGGACTGTATGTGTTTACAGAGGACAGCCTGCCGCTGGTGGAAGCACCCAAGCGTCCGCTGCGGGTGCTGGATCAGTGGGTATACCACTCCCGGCTATATAATGCGGCGGAATTTGTGGGAAATCGGGGGGATCTGGAACTGATCCAGCTCAATTCCTTTGGCTGCGGGCTGGATGCGGTGACCACCGATCAGGTCTGCGAGATTTTGGAAAAGCACAACAAGCTGTACACCGTGCTGAAGATCGATGAAGTGAACAATCTGGGGGCGGTGCGCATCCGTGTTCGCAGTTTGCTTGCGGCTATGGAAATGCGCAGGGAACAACATTTGGAGCCGAAAAAGGTATCCGGCGGCTATGCCCGGGCGGAGTTCACCCGGGAAATGTTCCAAAAGGGCTATACCATTCTGGCCCCCCAGATGAGCCCCATTCATTTTGATCTCGTGGAGCCGGTATTCCGCACCTACGGATTTCACATGGAGGTGCTGGACAATGACAACCGCACCGCCATCGATACGGGACTGAAATTTGTCAACAACGATGCCTGCTTTCCGTCCATTACGGTGGTGGGGCAGATCATGGAGGCGGTGCTCTCCGGGCGGTATGACACCAATAAGCTGGCTATCATCATGACCCAGACCGGCGGCTGCTGCCGGGCCAGCAACTATGTGGGCTTTATCCGC
>CAZVAB010000141.1:0-4104 GCA_964625045.1 uncultured Oscillospiraceae bacterium
ACCCGCACCGATCAAAACAAAAGTAAGAGCTTTCACCTTTTGTCCTCCTAAGGAAGTTTCGCTAATCATATCACACCCACCATCCAAAAGCTATCGGCATAGTCTCCAAATTCTATCTGCTCTTCCTGTTGAAAGTCACCACATTGGGATGGAGAAAAAATGTCCGCCGGGTATCCGGCGGACATTCTCTTCCATATTTATCACAGCTCGCAGTTGCCCACGGTTCTGGGGAAAGGCAGCACATCCCGGATGTTGCCCATACCGGTCAGGTACATGACCATCCGCTCGAAGCCCAGGCCGAAACCGGCATGGCGGGCGGAGCCATACTTGCGCAGATCCATGTAGAAGCCGTAATCCTCCGGGTTCATGCCCAGCTCCTTGATGCGGCTTTCCAGCATCTCGTAGCTGTCCTCACGCTGGCTGCCGCCGATGATCTCGCCGATGCCGGGCACCAGGCAGTCCATTGCGGCGACGGTCTTGCCGTCGGGGTTCAGCTTCATGTAGAACGCCTTGATCTCCTTGGGGTAGTCGGTAACGAACACAGGGCGCTTAAACACATGCTCGGTCAGGTAACGCTCATGCTCGGTCTGCAGATCACTGCCCCAGTGGACAGGATAGTCAAACTCCCCATTGTGCTTTTCCAGGATCTCAATGGCCTCGGTGTAGGTGACACGACCGAAATCGGAGTTCAGCACATGGTTCAGCCGCTCCAGCAGGCCCTTGTCCACAAAGGAGTTGAAGAACTCCATCTCCTCCGGCGCACGCTCCAGCACATAGGAGATGATGTACTTGATCATATCCTCCGCCAGGCGCATATCGTCGCTGAGGTCAGCAAAGGCGATCTCCGGCTCGATCATCCAGAACTCGGCAGCGTGCCGGGTGGTGTTGGAATTTTCCGCCCGGAAGGTGGGGCCAAAGGTGTAGATATTGCGGAATGCCATGGCAAAGGTCTCACCGTTGAGCTGACCGGACACGGTCAGGTTGGTGGGCTTGCCATAGAAATCCTGGGAATAGTCGATGGAACCATCCTCTTTCCGGGGGATGTTGTTCAGATCCATGGTGGTGACCTGGAACATTTCGCCAGCACCCTCGCAGTCAGAGCCAGTGATCAGAGGGGTGTGGACATAGACAAAGTCCCGATCCTGGAAAAACTCATGGATGGCCATGGCTGCCAGGCTTCTCACCCGGAACACCGCCTGGAAGGTATTTGTCCGGGGGCGCAGATGGGTGATGGTGCGCAGGAACTCCATGGAGTGGCGCTTGGGCTGCAGAGGATAATCGCCGGTGGAAGCACCTTCCACGGTGACGGACTCCGCCTGGATCTCAAAGGGCTGCTTGGACTCGGGGGTGAGCACCACCGTACCCTTGATGACCAGGGCCGCGCCAATGTTGATCTTGGAAATCTCCTGGAAATTTTCGATGGAATCATTATAAACCACCTGGACAGGGGTGAAATAAGTGCCGTCGGACAGCATGATAAAGCCGAACTGCTTGCTGGGGCGGCGGTTGCGCACCCAGCCGCCCAGCTCGATGGTCTGGCCGGCATATTTTTCCGTGTTCTTAAAAAGCTCACGAACAGAAATCAGTTCCATAATGTAGACCTCACTTGTTCCTTAAATCTAAGTTACTCCTTAGTATACGCCAAAATGAAAGATTTTACAAGAGGGAAGTTTCAAAATTTGTGGTTTTTCCGGCAAAAAGCCCCGCCTTTTGCCGTTTCTTCCGGGAAAGGTTGTGTTTCGACCCTTTACACACCCATTTTCATTTGATATAATAAGGATAAAGCAGTGATGATACTGGTTATACCGAAGAAAAACAGGAGGACTCCTTCATGGGTCGTTATCAACCCCACTACTGTACGCCTGCGCCTACGCACCGCAGCATTGCCCGGATCATTGGCAGGATATGCCTTGTGATCGTCACAACCCTTTTGCTTCTGGTCATGGCCCTGTACGGCGTGATGTACATATTGGCCAAAGGCCCCTCTCCCACCGCCCGGAATTTGTTTGTCTGCTCCGTTCAGGAGACCAGTGCCATTGGATTCCTTGCAAATCTCTTCTTCAGTGAAGAAGAGATCCAGCAGATCATGGCAAGCCAGAATGACACCACTTTCGACGATACCGACTCTTCCCTGATCGTCATTCCCCCCAGCACCCCCGCTGACCCGGACGACCCCAACAAGCCCGTGGCGGATGAATGGGGTCTGGTGGACGAGGACGGTGACGGCATCATCATCGACACCGTCCGGGGCGAGGGCTTCCACGGTTATATGATGGTGGTACTGGACCCGGCCCGGGTGGTCATGGCCAGCAAGGTGGAGGATTTTGGGATCCGTGGCTATACCGTTGCGGAAATGGTACAGTCCTACGATGGCGTTGCGGGTATCAACGCCGGTGGCTTTCATGATCCCGGCGGACATGGCAACGGCAGCATCCCGGACACCATGGTGGTCTCCGGAGGAAAGGTCTATTATGCAGAAAACGGCATTCGCAACGGCTTTGTGGGCTTTGACCAGAACCACATTCTCCATACCGGCAACTTCTCCACCGCAACGGTAAAAGAAAAGCAGATCCAGTCCGGCGTGTGCTTCGGCCCCGTGCTGGTGTCCAACGGCGTTCCCAAGGAGCAGCCCAGCAGCGGTCTGAACCCCCGCACTGCCATTGGCCAGCGCTCCGACGGTGCCATTTTGATGCTGGTCATCGAGGGCCGCTCCGTTTCCAGCTTGGGTGCCACTTTCCAGGACCTGGTGGAAATTTTCCTGTCCTACGGTGCAGTGAACGCCTGCAATCTGGATGGTGGTTCCTCCTCCATGATGTGGTACAATGGTAATTATGTAAACAACTGCGCTTCGGTCGTCGGCATCCGTCCGGTGCCCACCGCTTTCGTGGTTTTGAAAAAGGAGGCGGTACAAAATGGCTAAGAAACAACATCGCTTCTCCTTTTTCTACCTGTTTTTGACCATTTGGATCGGAGTGTTTCTCCTGGCAACAGCTCTCGGACTGCGGTGGTTCTGGGGCTATATGGCTTCTTACGAAAACTCCCGCCCCCATATCGCCACCAATGCTTACATGGAAAAGCTGACCGTTTCTCACATCTGCGACCAGGCACTGCCCGCACTGCTGCCCCAGATCGACAGTTCCATCCAATCGGAGCAGCAAGCCCGGGAAGCACTGGAAATCGCCCTTCAAAAGGAGCTTTCCTGCACCAAGCGCACCAAGCAGGACAGGGACGATACCCTGGTCTATGTGCTGCGCTGCGGTCCCCAGGTCATCGGCAGCGTTACCCTCGCCACCGGGGAAGCGGATGACTACGGCTTTGCCCCCTGGTATGTTCAGGAGGAACGATTTGACCTTTCCTATCTGCTGCAAGCAGGAGATGAAGTGACCGTCCCCTCCGACGCAACTGTCACCGTTGGCGGTAACGTCCTGGGCAATTCCCATGTGCTGGAAGCAAACATCCAGTACGATGCGCTTTCCGACTTCTATACCAGCTACACCCTCCCCACCCGCACCCACTACCAATGGGGTACCCATCTGGGAGAGGTAAGCGTTACCGTCACAGATGCCGCTGGAAACACCATCGACCCGGACACCGCCCCTGACGATTTTCTAAACAACTGCACCGCAAGTGAAAAGGAAGCGCTGGATGCCATCAGCCGTGACTTTGTCACCGCCTATATCCATTTCACTTCCCAGACTGGCGGAAAGACCTCTCAAAATCTGGCCCAGGCCCGGAAATTCGTCGTCCCCGGAGGCAACCTGGAAAAACGGCTGAAAGCCACCGTCTCCGGTCTCTACTGGGTCACCGACCGTCACGTCTCCATTGAATCCATCACCGTCAGCCGTTATACGAACATCGGCGATGGGCGCTATATGTGCATCGTTACCTATGTGGTCAACACCCAGGATCACACCGGAGCTGTCCGGCTGGAAAACAGCGAGCAGATCATCTTCTGCCAGACCGAAAACGGGCTTCGAGCAGAGGCCATGATCGAAAAATCCGCATAAAGAAATGGCTGTGGGCGCTCCCACAGCCATTTTTCAGTGTGCCAAAAAGTACCGTCCCTTGGCTCCCCCTGTGGGGGAGCTGGCCGAAATCTTTGAT
>CAZVAB010000142.1:0-4089 GCA_964625045.1 uncultured Oscillospiraceae bacterium
TTCTTTACAGGTAATATCCGGCAGCCAGGAGCCGGGCCAGAGCCGTGTTTGCTTCCTCGTCGGAAAACAGCGCCGTAAAGCGCTTGTCAATGGCCAGCGCTTCCAGACTCAATTCCAGATGGCGTTTGTCCGCCAGAATGGAAAAACCGTCGCTTTCCCGGTGGCCTTGCAGGCACCGGTGGGCCGTTTTCAGTGCGTCTTCCTCCTCAATGGGGCGCATCCTGACACCCATCCGGGCGGCAGTGGCACAGTTTTCTGCCCAGGCTTCGATAAATTTCTGTTCCATCTTACTTCTCCAAAATAATAGGGCCGTTGTTGGCGGCAAGGGCGTTTTGGATGAACCGGGCCGCATCGGCGGGGGCCAGCTTCACCTGCTCACCGGTGACCATGTTCTTCACGGAAGCAACGCCTTCGCTGATCTCGTCCTCACCCAGCAGCACCGCAAAGGGTACACCGATCTTGTCCGCATAGGCCATCTTCTGCTTGAACTTCTTCTGCTCGCCGTACAGCTGCACTTTCAGGCCGGCACTGCGCAGCTGCTCTGCCAAGGCGATGGCGGCACCGGGCTCATTTGTCATGGGCAGCACCAGAGCATCGCAGGGAGCGGTGGGCAGAGCGGGGTTCAGCAGACCCTGCTCGTCCAGCACATAGAACAGTCTCGTCAGGCCGATGGAAATGCCCACGCCGGGCAGGGCCTTGTCAATGTAGTAGCCGGCCAGATTATCGTACCGACCGCCGGAGCAGACGGAACCGATCTCCGGATGATCCAGCAGGGTGGTCTCGTAAACGGTGCCGGTGTAGTAGTCCAGACCCCTTGCGATGGTTAGATCCACGGCAAAGTTCGCTTCCGGCACGCCGAAAGCAGCCAAATTCACCGTCACAGCCTTCAGTTCTTCCAGACCCTGATCGAACAGCTCGTTCTTTCCGGCGTAGCCTTCCAGAGCGGCAAGGACTTGGGCGTTGGAGCCGGTGATGGCGATGAACTTCAAAATCTCGTCTGCCTGGTCACCGGTCAGGCCACAGTCATCCAGCAGGATCATCTTGACCTTGTCGGGGCCGATCTTTTCCAGCTTATCCACGGTGCGCATGATGTCGCCGCTCTTTTCGGACAGCTCCATCATGGCATAGAAGCCGTTGAGGATCTTCCGGTTGTTCACCCGGATTTGGAACCGCTCCAGACCGAAGCCCCGGAACACCTTGTAGATGATGGCGGGGATCTCCGCCTCGTTGAGAATGTCCAGCTTGCCGTCACCGATGATGTCGATGTCCGCCTGGTAAAATTCCCGGAAGCGGCCACGCTGGGCCCGCTCACCCCGGTAGACCTTGCTGATCTGATAGCGGCGGAAAGGAAATGCCAGCTCGTTGCAGTGCAGGGCCACATATTTTGCCAGAGGCACGGTCAGGTCAAAGCGCAGAGCCAGATCGCTGTCGCCCTTGGTGAAGCGGTAGATCTGCTTTTCCGTTTCGCCGCCGCCCTTGGCCAGCAGGATCTGGGCATCCTCGATCACGGGAGTGTCCAGAGGGGCGAAACCGTAAGAACTGTAAGTGTCCCGGAGAACGGACAGCATCCGTTCAAATTGAGCCTGCTTTCCAGGCAGCAGCTCCATGAAACCGGACAGGGTCCGGGGTTTGATGATACTCATGTTGTTCCTCCAAAGGAAAAATTTCAATGCTGAATTAATATCTGGGCTTGGTGTGCAGCATTTCACGCCAGTCCAGATCGCCCCGCTGCAGACCCATGATGAGCATTTCCGCGGAAGCCAGGTTCGTGGCGATGGGCACATTGTGCTTGTCGCAGTGGCGGATGGTCTCGATCATCTGGGAGTCGTCCCAGGGCTCGGTGGTATTGGGGTCAGTGAACAGCAGCACCAGATCGATCTCATTGTAGGCGATCCGGGCGTTGATCTGCTGATGACCGCCCTGCTTGTGGGAAAGGAGCAGCGTAATGGGCAGACCGGTATTGTCCGCAATGAGCCGACCGGTGGTGGCGGTGGCAAACAAATTATGCTTGTTCAGAACGCTTTTGTAGGCAGTGCAAAACTGAACCATCAGTTCTTTCTTCTTGTCATGGGCCAGAAACGCGATATTCATAACAAATTCACTCCTTCTTTATTTACCGGATCTTCATGGGCACCGGCAGGCCCTGTATTCTCTGGGCAATGCGCCGACAGGCAGCTGCGGCACCCTTGCGGTATTTGTAAAGCAGCGGACGGTCAAAGGAGGCGCACAGCACCACGTTTTCATCCTCCGGCACGATGCCCAGCAGGGGCAGCCCCGCTTCATCCATCACATCGTCCACGGTGCGCCGGGTGATCTCAAAGAGCTTGGATGTGACCTTGTTCACCACGATCTTCACCTGCTCCTTGCCCATGGTTTCCAGCAGCTGCCCGGTGCGGGCGGCATCCCGGATGGCGGAGGGGTCGGGATTGGTGACCAAAATCACCCGGTCGGCGTTCCGGGCGCACAGCCGGAAGCCGGTGTCCACCCCGGCGGGGGCATCCAGGAAAACATAGTCAAATTCCTTCCGTGCCCGGCGGAGCAGATCCCGGAAAGCGGTCTCGTCCACCTCTTCTGGATGGCAGTTCAAAGGAGCGGTGAGGAAGAAAAGGGACGGCCAGATCCGGTGGGCGGCAGCCTGCTCCAGGCCATACCCGCCCTGGTACAGATCCACGAAGCTCAAAGCCCCGGAGTCCGCCATGCCCAGAGAAATATCCAGATTTCGCAGCCCAATGTCGCAGTCGATGCACAGCACCCTTGCGCCCTCTTCCGCCAGCGCCGAGGCAATGCCGGCGCAAAGGGAAGTTTTGCCCGTGCCGCCCTTGCCGGACAGCACCGCGATCAGCTCACCCAACGCCCATCGCCTCCCTATTGTACAGTATAGGCTCATTATAAAGCAATATCGCACAAAAAGCAAGAGTATATCCATGGCTTTTGGGAGTTTTTTCATCAGTTTTACCAAAACCATTGGATGTTTTTACCAGACTACAGGGATTTTTCCCGGAAAATCCCAAGTTCATAAAATGTTTACGCAAAAAGACAAATTTCCTCTTGCAATTTTTGCCGTGTGTGGTATTATATATTAGCACTCAGAGATAAAGAGTGCTAAAACACATAGACAAAGCGGGCACAACCCGCTACCACAAATAATTGATTTGGAGGCATACACTATGAAGCTCAGACCCATGGCAGACAATGTTCTGCTGAAGCAGCATGAAGCCCAGGAATCCACTGTTTCCGGCATCATCCTGGCCACCACCAACAAGGAAAAGCCCGCCATTTACGAAGTCGTTTCCGTCGGCCCCGGCACCAAGGATGTGACCATGACCGTGGAAGTGGGCAGCAAGGTAGTCGTCAGCAAGTTTGTCGGCACCGACATCACCCTGGATAAGGTGGAGTATAAGTTCGTCAAGCAGGATGATATCCTGGCTATCGTTACTGACTAAGGAGGAGATCCATTATGGCAAAAATGATTGTTTACGGCGAGGATGCTCGCAAGAAGCTGCAGGCAGGTATTGACCAGCTGGCAGATACCGTGAAAGTTACCCTGGGCCCCAAGGGCCGCAATGTTGTCCTGGGCAAGAAGTACGGTGCGCCCCTGATCACCAACGATGGCGTGACCATCGCCAAGGAAGTGGAGCTGGAGGACCCCTTTGAGAATATGGGCGCTCAGCTGATCCGGGAAGTTGCCACCAAGACCAACGATGTTGCCGGTGACGGCACCACCACCGCTACCGTCCTGGCTCAGGCCATCACCCGGGAGGGCCTGAAGAACCTCAGCGCCGGCGCAAACCCCATGGTCATGCGCAAGGGCATCGAGAAGGCCGTTGCCGTGGCTGTCGCTGCCATCAAGGAGCATTCCGAGCCTGTTTCCGACTCTGCCGCCATCGCCCGTGTCGGCACCGTTTCTTCCGGTGACGAAGCCATCGGCCAGCTGATCGCTGAGGCCATGGAGAAGGTGGGCACCGAAGGTGTCATCACCATCGAAGAGTCCAAGACCGCCGAGACCGGCCTGGACGTGGTGGAGGGTATGCAGTTTGACCGGGGCTATATCTCCCCCTACATGGTCACCGATACCGACAAGATGGAAGC
>CAZVAB010000143.1:0-476 GCA_964625045.1 uncultured Oscillospiraceae bacterium
GCTTCTCCACCAACGGCTCCGGCAAGGGCGGCACCGTCAAGCTGAGCCACGATGCAACTGTCGTCGCCAAGGAAATGGCTCCCGAACTGGCCATCGACGGCGAGATGCAGTTCGACGCTGCCGTTGCTCCCGAGGTCGGTCAGCTGAAGTTCCCCGGCTCTCCTGTGGCTGGCTACGCCAACACCTTCATTTTCCCCACCATCGAAGCCGGCAACATCGGCTACAAGATCGCACAGCGTCTGGGCGGCTTTGAGGCTTACGGCCCCATCCTGCAGGGTCTGGCCGCTCCCATCAACGACCTGTCCCGTGGCTGCAACGCCGACGAGGTCTACAAGATGGCCATCATCACCGCCGCAATGGTGTAAGAAAACTGACAAAACCGGCCCATTTGGGCCGGTTTTTTGTTGTCCATGTGGGGATTTATCATTAGGAACGTGCAACGAATTGGATGGTTTTTCGCCAGCTAGAATTTGTGT
>CAZVAB010000143.1:576-3941 GCA_964625045.1 uncultured Oscillospiraceae bacterium
CATCCCGAGCGTAGTCGAGGGATCTACGCACCGATTTTAGTTGAAACGTCCCGGAAGTGCGTGGATTTCTCGACTCCGCTCCGCTGGAAATGACATATCCTCTCTGATGGGCAAAAGGGCCGTACCTCTCCCGGCCTCCCCAAAGGGGAGGGCATTGGGAACCATCTAAAGGCCATGTCATCCCGAGCGTAGTCGAGGGATCTACGCACCGATTTTAGTTGAAACGTCCCGGAGGTGCGTGGATTTCTCGACTTCGCTTCGCTCCGCTCGAAATGACAAAACTTTTGGTGCGGTGGGGTGTGGGGACTGGGTGCCTATCGTACCGGGGCGGCGGGGGCATGCCCCCGCCCTACGATGGGTGCGGATTTCCACGAAAAAGCCCTCTCCCCATGGAGAAGGCTTTGGGGAACGGATGGTCCGTTGGCACATCTATGAACAGTCCATTTTATGTCAACCGAATATACAAACAACCGGGGCTGGTATTCCAGCCCCGGTTTGCTTTTCAATTAGTTAGCGCATCTGAGCGAAGCACTCGCTGCAGTACACAGGACGATCGGACTTGGGCTCGAAGGGAACCTTAGCCTCGCCGCCGCAGCGTGCGCAGGTAGCGGTGAAGAACTCACGGGGGCCACGGGTAGCGTTCTTGCGAGCGTCACGGCAAGCCTTGCAGCGCTGAGGAGCATTCTGGAAGCCCCGCTCTGCGTAGAACTCCTGCTCACCAGCGGTGAACACGAACTCATTGCCGCACTCTTTGCAAACTAAATTCTTGTCTTCGTACATGGAAAATACCTCTCTTCGGTTGTTTGCCCCGTGAAAGCCCAATCAATAACGCTGGTGTTAACGCGGAGTCATAGAAATATATGGGCTTTCGCCCTAGGTTGCATTATACACAAGGGAAAGGGGAAAGTCAATCCTTAATTCATAATTTTTTACAAAAATTTCCGAATATGCAATTTTTTGACCGCATTTTTCGGTCTTACACCTCAAAACGTTCCTGCCCCTCATAGGGAATGTGCAAATGGTCATAAGCAAGGTTCGTAACGCACCGGCCCCGGGGGGTACGGGTCAGGAAACCCAGCTGCATCAGGTACGGCTCGTACACATCTTCCAGTGTCACCGCCTCTTCCCCAATGGTTGCGGCCAGGGTCTCCAACCCCACCGGGCCGCCGGCGTAATTGCGGATGATGGCGGTGAGCATCCGCCGGTCAATGGTATCCAGACCCAAGTGGTCCACTTCCAGGCGGGAAAGCGCCAGATCCGCCGCTTCTTTGGTGATGACACCGTCGCACATGATCTGGGCAAAGTCCCGGACACGGCGCAGAAAGCGGTTGGCGATCCGGGGCGTGCCCCGGCTGCGGGAAGCGATCTCCATGGCACCCCTGGGGTCGATCTCCATGCCCAAAATGGTTGCGGAGCGGGTGACGATCTTCGCCAGCTCCTCCGGCTGGTACAATTCCAGGCGCAGCGAGACACCAAAACGGTCCCGCAAAGGGGCGGACAGCTGTCCCGCCCGGGTGGTAGCACCGATGAGGGTGAATTTGGGCAGATCCAGCCGGATGGAATTGGCACTGGGACCCTTGCCCACGATGATATCGATGGCAAAATCCTCCATAGCCGGGTACAATATCTCCTCCACCACCCGGTTCAGGCGGTGGATCTCGTCGATAAAGAGAATATCTCCGGGGTTCAGGTTGGTCAGCAGCGCCGCCAGATCACCGGGTTTTTCGATGGCGGGGCCGGAGGTAATGCGGATATTGACCCCCATTTCGTTGGCGATGACCCCCGCCAATGTGGTCTTGCCCAGGCCGGGAGGGCCATAGAGCAGCGTGTGATCCAGAGGTTCGCCCCGCTGCCGGGCGGCTTCAATATAGACGGACAGGTTGCCCTTGGCCTTCTCCTGCCCTGTATAATCGGACAGCCGCTTGGGCCGCAGGCCGATCTCCCCGGCATCCGGAGGGGCGAAAGTGGGAGAGATCAGCGGCGTATCCAGTTCTTCAGAAAATTCTAAACTCATTTTTAACCTCCACAGGGGTTCTTTTCATTGCTTGGTCAGCCCTTCATCACCATGGCCCGGAGGGCGTGGCGCACCATTTCCTCGGTGGAAGCGCCGGGGTCAACTCCCTTGAGGGCGGCGGAAATTTCCACCGGGGAATAGCCCAATTCCTGCAAGGCGGCATTTGCCAGGGCGGCATTGCTGCTCTGGACTGCGGGCGCGGCGGTTTTCGCCCCGGAGAAATCCAGCTCCATGGATGCGCCGCCGATCTTTTCCTTCAATTCCAGGATGATCCGCTGGGCGATCTTCTTGCCCACACCCTGGGCGGCAGTGAGCATTTTCTCGTTCCCGGTCATGACCGCCAGAGTGAAATTCTGCGGCCCACCGGCGGACAAGATCGCCATGGCAGCTTTGGGGCCCACGCCGTTGATGGAAGTGAGCAGCTCGAAGCAATGCTGCTCCTGGCGGCTCTCAAAACCGTATAGCTCGTAGGCATCCTCCCGGATGGACTCGGTGATATAAAGCTTCGCCGTCTGGTTCAACTTCAGCTGGGCGGCGGTATAAGTGGTAACACGGCATCCGTAGCCCACGCCCCGGCAGTCAATGACCGCAAGACCCGGCTCCAACACGGCAACCGTACCGGACAGATAATAGATCATGGTAACCTCCAATGATTCACTTGCCGCCCACCCGGGACAGCAGGGAAGTGGCAGATCTTGCGTGGCACAGAGCGATGGCGATGGCATCGGCGGCATCGTCCGGCTTGGGCATGGCGCTCAGGTGGAGCAGACGCTTGGTCATGTCCATCATCTGGCGCTTGGTGGCGTTGCCATAGCCGACCAGGGACTGCTTGACCTGCATGGGCTTATAGGCAGTGACTTCCAGCCCCGACTGACGGATCGCCAGAAGCACCACCCCCCGGGCCTGGGCAACGCCGATGCCCGTGGTCACATTCTGACCGAAAAACAGCTCCTCAATGGCAACGGCATCGGGTTTTGTCTGGGAAAGCAGTGCGCACATATCATTATAAATGATCTCCAACCGTGCGGAAAAATCCATCCCCGCGGGAGTGGTGATGGCGCCGCAGGTCAGGAGCTTACTCTGCCCCCGCTCCGACTCGATGAGGCCAAAGCCTGTAATGCCGTAGCCCGGGTCAATTCCCAAAATGCGCATCAAATGCCGCCTTTCGCAATGTGGTAATAGTACAGCACCACAGCGGCAATCATAACGACCAGCCCCACCCGGGCCATCCAGACCTGATACCGGGGGCGTTCCTTGTAGCCCTCGCCGCTTTGCGGGGTCTGCTCATTGCGCTGTTCGTCTGTGATTTTTTCGTTATTTTCCATGTTTCTCACCTCATTTTGTATATCAT
>CAZVAB010000144.1:0-3919 GCA_964625045.1 uncultured Oscillospiraceae bacterium
TTGTACCATATCTGAAATCTATTTGCTAGTTCGGATTAAATCAGGGTTTCCCTAAATGGGTCGTAATTGGTCTACAAACATTATACACCAAATATTGCCAAAAGGAAAGCCCCAAAAGCAACCGGGTGCGCTGCTTTTTGCGGCGTACCCGGTGAATTTCGTTATTTTCTGCTCAGAGTCAAGAAGGTGAGCAGGCACATGGCAATCAGCATGACCCAAAAGAGAATATGGGCAATGCCACCTGTGCTGAAGGGGTTTACCCCAACGGGAGCAAAGAAGATCGTCGACAGGGAAAGCAGAAGAGGCCGGGGCCTCTTCTGCTTCTTATAACAGGGGGAGTTACCAGCTGCACATCTGGTTGAACAGCTCCATATACCGCTGGGCGGGGATGTTCCAGCTGTAATCCTGGCACATTTCCCGGTATTGCAGGGCACGGAAACCGTCCCGGTTGTGGTTGTACAGGTGCAGGCAGCGCTTCAGCGATGCCAGGAAATCGTCGCCGTTGTAGCTCTGGAAGGTGAAGCCCAGACCACCCTCTCCGTTTTCGTCGGTGGGGGGCACGGTGTCCCGCAGACCGCCGGTGGCGTGGACAACGGGCACGGTGCCATAGCGCATGGCATTCATCTGGCTCAGGCCGCAAGGCTCGGAGCGGGAGGGCATCAGGTAGATGTCACCGCCGGCGTAGATTCGGGCGGCAAGGCCCAGGTTAAAGGTGATCTTGGCGGCTACCTGGTCGGGGAATTCCGCAGCCAGATCCCGGAAGAACTGCTCGAACTGGGGTTCGCCGGTGCCCAGAATCAAAATCTGGCAGTTTTCTTCCCACAGGAGTCTGCGGGCAATGTAGCACAGCAGATCCAGACCCTTGTGGCCCGCCAGTCTTGTGACCATCACCAGCAGCGGCACATCGGGCTTCACCGGCAGACCCACTTCCATTTGCAGAGCGGTCTTGCACCGGGCCTTGCCCTGGACGAAAGTATCAGCATTGTAATGGGCGGGGAGATTGGGGTCCGTTTCCGGGTTGAAGGTGCCCACATCGATGCCGTTGGTGATGCCGGTGAGCTTCCAGGCGGCGTTGGAGAGCACATTGTCCAGGCCGTGGGCGTAGTAAGGATACATCAGCTCCCGGGAATAGGTCTCGGAAACGGTGGTGACCATGTCGGCAAGTTCGATGGCACCTTTCATCACATTCACCTGACCGTGCATATCAAGGCAGCCCCGGTATTCCCAGGGGAGCGCCAGCACATCATCGAAAAAATTACCGCTGGACCAGCCCTGATACTCCACATTGTGGATGGTGAACATGGTACGGGTACGGGGGAATTTGTGGCGGTACTGGGCTTTCAGGCACACGGGGACCAAAGCGGTCTGCCAGTCGTTGCACTGAATCACATCGGGGATGTAATCGGTGACTGTCATGGCATCCAGCACGGCCTTGGAGAAGAAGGCGAAACGCTCGCCGTCGTCGCCGTTGCCATAGATGGCACCGTCACGGCCGCCGAAATAGTATTCGCTGTCGATGAAGTAGACGGTGACACCGTCGTAGCGGTTTTTCAGCCGCATCAAACCGGCGTACTGCCGCCGCCAGCCAAGGCTCACGTCGTAGTGAACCACCAGCTCTGTCTCATACAGGGGATTTTCCTTGATCTTTTTGTAGTAGGGGAGGAACAGCACCACCTCGTTGCCGGGGATCCGGGCAAGGGCGGCGGGCAGTGCCTCCATCACATCCCCAAGGCCGCCGGATTTCACATAGGGCGCGCCTTCGGAAGCGACCATGGCAATTTTCATACGGTTTCACCCTTTCTGACGATGACGGGGTTATTGGGAGTGCCGTAGAGTTTGGCACCGGGACGGACGACCACATCCATATCCAAAATGACACATTTCAGCTCCGCACCCTCACCGATGACCGCGTCATTCATGACCACGCAGCTTTCCAGATGGGCACCCTCGCCCACTGTGACCTGGCGGAACAGGACGGAGTTTTCAACGGTGCCTTCCACAAAGCAGCCGTCTGCCAAAATGGAGTTGTTCACATGGCAGTTTTCGCCATAATAGGTGGGGACACGGTCACGGACACGAGTGTATACCGCATGGTTGCCGCCGAAAACATCGTGGCGCACATCGGGATCGATGATGGCAAGGCTGTTCTGGTAATACTCGTCCATGGACTCGTTGTACAGGGCCACGCCGTCGAACTGATAGACATTGAGGGTCAGGTTATGTGCCTGCCACTGGCCCAGGATCAGATCCCGGTCCATGTGGAACAGGTTCCGGGCGATGAACTCCCGGACGGTGTCCCGCAGGTACTTCTTGGACATGACGAAAATATCCATGGAAGCCAGATAATCCGCAGGGGCCACATAGTCCACGGCGATGTCCTGGATCTCGCCCTTGTCATCCAGCTTCAGGGCCAGATCCAGCTGCTTGACGCCGTTGGCGATGCCGGCCTTGGTCACGACGGTCACATCCTTGCCGCTGGCGATGTGGGATTCCAGGACCTTTTTCAGGTTGATGTTGCTGATGATGGCAGAGTCGGAAGTGATGACGTATTCATCCTCCGGGCCGTGATTCAGGAAATCCATGGCGGAGTGCAGGGACTCCAGCTTGCCCCGGTAGGAATCCTTGGTGCTCATGGCGTAGGGGGTCAAAAATTCCAGACCGCCCTCTTCCAGCTCCATGCCCCATTCTTCACCGGAGCCGATGTGGTTCATCAGGGACTGATAGTTCTGCCGGGAGATGATGCCAATGTGGCGGATGCCGGAAGCGGCCATGTTGCTCAGGTGGAAGTCCACCTGGCGGTAGCGGCCGCCAAAGGGCAGGGATGCCATGGTGCGCTTGTTGGTCAGCGCTCCCAAAGTGGCGTCGTTGGCGAAAATAATACCCATTACATTCATGGTGCAGTCCTCCTTACAGCATATCGCCGGGCAGCAGCACGGTGCCGGCTTCTACCACAGCGCCCTTGCTGGTGACGCTGATCTTCTTCTTATCCTTGGGGCCATAGGCACCGCCCACCACGGCGTTGCGGCCGACACGGCTGTTCTCGCCCAGAATGGCGTGGCGGACGATGGCACCGGGCTCGATGGTCACGCCGGGCATCACCACGGAGTCTTCCACCAGGGCGCCTTCGCCCACGGTGCAGCCGATGGAGATGATGGAGTGGCGCACGGTGCCGTAGATCTCAGAACCCTCTGCAATGAAGCAGTTGACGGTCTGGGCCTGGTCGTCAATGTAGGAAGAAGGCAGGGCATTGTTTCGGGCGTAGATCTTGCTGCGCTCGTCGCCCCGGATGTTGAACTCGGGGTCCTTGCCCAGCAGCTCCATGTTGGCCTCCCACAGAGAGTCGATGGTGCCCACATCCTTCCAGTAGCCGTCAAAATTGTAGGCCATCATCTTGTGACCCTGGGCCAGCAGACCGGGGATGATGTTCTTACCGAAGTCGTTGGAGGAGGTCTCGTCCTCTTCGTCGCTGATCAGCGCCTGGCGCAGCACATCCCAGTTGAACACATAGATGCCCATGGAGGCGTTGGTGGACTTGGGGACCTTGGGTTTCTCTTCAAACTCGTAGATGGAGTTATCAGGATTGGTGTTGAGAATGCCAAAGCGGGAGGCTTCCTTCAGGGGAACATTGCGCACGGCGATGGTGCAGGAAGCGTTGTGAGCTTCGTGGTAGGCGACCATGGCGGCGTAGTCCATCTTGTAAATGTGGTCGCCGGAGAGGATCACCACATAGTCCGGCTGGTAGCGGTCAATGAAATCGATGTTCTGGTAGATGGCGTTGGCAGTGCCCTTATACCAGCCGCTCTTCTTGTCGTGGCGCTCGTAGGGGGGCAGCACCTGGGCGCAGCTGTGGGTCTTGTTCAGGCCCCAGGGCTGGCCGTTGCCGATGTACTCGTTCAGCTCCAGGGGCTGATACTGGGTC
>CAZVAB010000145.1:0-3909 GCA_964625045.1 uncultured Oscillospiraceae bacterium
TCAAAGATTTCGGCCAGCTCCCCCACAGGGGGAGCCAAGGGACGGTACTTTTTTGTTTTGCACCCAGCCAGCCTCCCTTGTGCAAAGGGAGGTGGGCCGCCGAATGGCGGCTCGGAGGGATTGTGCCATAAAAAGTGCCGATAACAAACATTTTGGGGAAATTCGGGCTGGTTACAACCATCCCCTCAGTCAAAAATCAATCGATTTTTGCCAGCTCCCCTTGGGCACAAGGGGAGCCTTTGGCGCTTCTGCGCCAGAGTATCGATGCTCATTCTTTGACAGTCTCAAAAGAGCCGGTTCTTCCGAACCGGCCCTTCTTTTTACAATTCTTCCAGATATTTAACGCCCTTGATCTTGCGGATCTGGCTCAGCATATCCTCATGGTTGACACGCTTGTCGGATTTCAGTGTCGCAACAACAGCCCGAACATCCTCGTCCAGTGCGCCATCCTGCTCCAGCTGGATGTTACCAATGTCCAGCTCCAGCTTCCGAATGCCCCGGATAAAGTAGCCGATGCTGGTATTGTCGCCCAGCTCCACATAGATCTCGATAACTCTCGTGTTGCGGTGCATCTTATCGTCCAGACGGTGCAGACCCGTCAGCACGAAGAACACGGCAGCGCCCGCGAACAGCGCCGCTTCATAGAAGCCGATGCCCAGCGCCAGACCGACTGCGGCGCAGGACCACAGGCCAGCGGCAGTGGTCAGGCCCTTGATCTGATTGTGATGGGTCTTGATGATGGTACCGGCACCCAGGAAACCGATGCCGCTGACCACCTGTGCGCCCAGCCGCATGGGATCACCTGCCCCGGACACCTGCCAAATATACTGATTGGTCAGCATGATCACGCAGGAGCCAACGCACACCAGCATATATGTACGCAGGCCGGCGGGACGGTTTTTCAGTCCACGCTCCAAGCCCAGCACACCGCCGCAAACGAAGGCAGCCAAAATGCGAAGGATCACCGCCAGTTGTGTTACTTCACGCAATTCCATAAGTTCTATTCTTCTCCTTGTTCCTTTTAAAGCGATATTATAGCAGAATAGGATATACTTTGCAAGGCAGCGTTTTGCACACTTTTTAAGTCTTTTTTTGTGCGAATTAACCAGTTATTCCGAAAAACTTTCAAATTCCCCGGGAGCAACCGATTTCTTCCCCCATTCGCCTTTCCGCTGCTCCAAATAGATCAGCAGCACTGCGATATCCGCAGGACTGACACCGGAGATACGCCCCGCCTGTCCGATGGAGCGGGGCCGGATGGCAGACAGCTTCTGCCGGGCTTCCAGGCGCAGGCCGCCGATGGCACTGTAGTCAAGCTCTTCCGGCAGCAGCCGCTGCTCTTCCCGGCGGAATTCCTCCACCTGGCGCTGCTGGCGCTCCAAATAGCCCACATACTTGATTTGGATCTCCACCTCGTTCTTCACCGCTTCGGGCAATTCCGGACGCTCTGCGTCAAAGGGAGCCAGATCTTCATAGCTGATCTGAGGGCGGCGCAGCAGATCCGCAAGTCTTGCGGAATTGGAAACCACCGCCGTCTCCCGCGCCGTCAGCATGGCATTGAGCTGTTCGCTACCGGGCACGCCGCTGCTTTCCAGCCGCCGCACCTCCCGGCGCACCGCTTCATATTTTTCTTCCACCTGCCGCAGCCGTTCCGGGGGTACAAGGCCGATGGCCGCCCCCAAATGGGTCAGCCGCTGGTCCGCATTGTCCTGCCGGTGGAGCAACCGGTATTCCGAACGGCTGGTCATGATCCGGTAAGGCTCTTCCGTCCCCTTGGTCACCAGATCGTCGATGAGGGTACCGATGTAGCTGGTCTCCCGGGTCAGAACAAAGGGTTCTTTTCCCTGGACCTTCAGCGCCGCATTGATACCGGCGATAAGGCCCTGGGCCGCGGCTTCCTCATAGCCGGAGGTGCCGTTGAACTGTCCCGCACCGTACAGGCCGGATACCGCTTTTGTCTCCAAGGTGGGCAGCAGCGCCGTGGGATCGACGCACTCATATTCGATGGCATAAGCCGGGCGCATCATTTCCGCCTGTTCCAGGCCCGGAACGGTGCGCATCATCTGGATCTGCACATCCTCCGGCAGGCTTGTGGAGAAGCCCTGAATGTACAGTTCCTCCGTATCCAGCCCACAGGGCTCGATGAACAGCTGGTGCCGGGGTTTGTCCGCAAAGCGCTCGATTTTTGTCTCGATGCTGGGGCAGTACCGGGGGCCAACACCGGAAATGGTTCCGTTGAACATGGGGCTCCGGTGGAAATTCTCCCGGATCAGCGTGTGGGTCTGCTCGTTTGTATACGTCAGGTAGCAGACAGCGGAATTGTCCACCTTTTTTTCCGTGCGGAAAGAGAAGGGCTCCGGGGTCTCATCCCCCGGCTGCAGCTCCATCTTGGAAAAATCCACACTCCGGCGGTTGATCCGGGGGGGCGTTCCGGTCTTGAACCGCCGCAGTGGCAGTCCCAGCCTGCGCAGATCCGCCGCAAGGCCGATGGACGGGTGCATCCCATCCGGGCCGGAGGACAGCACATTTTCACCGATGATGATGGTGCTGTCCAGATATGTTCCCGTGGCAATAACCACCGCTTTTGCCGCATATTGCGCCCCCAGCTGGGTGCGCACGCCGCAGACCCGGCCATTTTCGGTGAGGATCCCGGTGATCTGGGCCTGCTTCAGCTGCAAATTCTCCTGCAATTCCAGGGTATGCTTCATCACCGCCTGATATTTCCGCCGATCCGCCTGGGCCCGGAGAGAATGGACAGCCGGGCCTTTGCCCTTGTTCAGCATCCGGTACTGGATGCAGGCTTTGTCCGCCGCCACACCCATCTCGCCACCCAGGGCATCCAGTTCCCGCACCAGATGGCCCTTGCCCGTGCCGCCGATGGCGGGATTACAGGGCAGGTTCGCCACTGCGTCCAGGTTGATGGTGAACAGGATCGTGCTGCACCCCAGCCGAGCCGCAGCCAGGGCCGCTTCAATGCCCGCGTGTCCGGCGCCAATGACGGCAACATCACAGCTGCCTGCCTGATAAGAGGTCATTCCTCTTCCTCCCGAATCTTCTTCTCTTCCTTGGGCAGTTCAAAGGGCTTACAGACCACTTCACAGCGGTTGATGGGCGTGCCCAAACCGTGGAATTTTTCCTCATAGCCGGTCATGATGCCCACAATGCCATGTTCATGGAGATTTCTTGTCAAATTCTTCACTTCCAGACCGCAGGCCGCAAACTCCTCCAGGGAGAACTCAAACAGCGGCGCATTGTCCGTCTTGTAGTGGATCTCGCCGTTTTCCCGCACCACCCGGCAATACTTGTCCAGGAACGTGCGGTAGGTCAGGCGGCGCTTGGCGTTCTTCTTCCGGGGCCAGGGATCGGGGAAGTTGATAAATAGCCGGTCGATCTCCCCGGTGGCAAAAATATCCTCGATATTGGCAACATCCATGTCAATGTAGAACACATTGGTCAGGCCCATGGCCCTGGCCTTTTCCATAGCCACCACCACAGCTTCCCGGCATCGCTCCACAGCGATCAGCTGCACATTGGGGTTAGCCGCAGCCGTTTCCGCAGTGAACTTGCCCTTGCCGCAGCCCACTTCCACCCACAGTGCTTCGCAGCCGGGCATCAGCTCCCGCCAGGCGCCCTTGCGGGAGGCAGGCTCCGTGATCTGGTATGCGGCGCAGGCAGCCATCCGGGGTTCCAAATTGCGCATTCTTCTCATTCTCATATTTGATTCCTCCAGGGGATTTGGATTTGTTGGTTTTCTGGACAATTTATTATAGCAAATAATCCTCCCGCAGTCAAAACATTTCGTAAATATCCCCCCTCCGGGCTTGCGAAAAGTCCGTTTTTGCGCTATAATATCTAGAAACGAAAAGGAGGGATGGTTCATGGCAGATGCGCACATCCACGATTCCGAGC
>CAZVAB010000146.1:0-3867 GCA_964625045.1 uncultured Oscillospiraceae bacterium
CACATCAAGGGCGACTTCTCAATTTATTTGGTTCACATCATTTTAGCACATACACGGATTTTATCAATTTTTTTCGTTTTGCCATTGCCACAGGAAAACGTATGTGTTATAATAAACGAATAATGATCAAGAGAGGAGAATATTATGATTTTCGGCAAATATATCAATCGATATTATTTGAAGTATGCCCTGTGGCTGCTGGTCGGTCTGGCGGCGCTGTTTGCCGTGGACTATTTGCAGCTGTTGATCCCCAACATCTACCAAATGGTCATCAACGGACTGAACAACGGCGTGGTCGTGGTGGATGGTGTGGAGCGGGTATTTGATCTGGACTTCATGCTGGATGAGATCTGCCTGCCCATGACGCTGATCATCGTTTCCATCGTCTTCGGGCGGTTTTGCTGGCGTGTGAGCATTTTCGGCGCTGCCACCAAGGTGGAAAGCGACTTGAGAAGCAAAATGTTCGCCCATTCCGAGCGGCTGAGCCGGGAGTATTATCAGGTGAACAAGGTGGGCAACCTGATGAGCCTGTACACCAACGACCTGGACACCGTGCAGGAGTGCTACGGCTGGGGCTTCATGCAGTTCTTTGATGCCATCATCCTGGGCAGCCTTGCCATCAGCAAAATGTGGCGGATGGACCGGCTTCTGACCGTCCTTTCCATGATCCCCATGGTGCTGCTGTTTGCCTGCGCTTCCGTGGTGGGCTCTGTGATGACCAAGAAGTGGGACAAGCGCCAGGAGTGCTTTTCCAACCTGTCCGATTTTTCACAGGAGAGTTTCTCCGGCATTGCGGTGATCAAGGCTTTCGTCAAGGAGACCAGAGAGCTGCTGGCCTTTAAAAAGCTGAATGTGGAAAATGAGGATGCCAACATCGATTTTACCAAGACCAGCGTGCTGATGCGCATTCTGGTCACCAGCTTTGTGGAAAGCGTCATCTGCGTGATCTTGGGCTACGGCGGCTACCTGGTGTACAAGGGCAGCTTCAACGCTGGACAGCTGATGGAATTTATCGGCTACTTCAACTCCGTGGTCTGGCCCATCATGGCGGTGTCCGAGCTGATCGATATGCACGCCAGAGGCAAGGCATCCCTGAATCGGATCACGGAACTGCTGGATGCTCCGGTTGCCGTGAAAGACAAGGAAAGCGCCGCTCCGCTGGATCAGATCAAGGGCGGCATCGAGTTCCGCAATTTGAGCTTCCGTTACCCGGATGGGGAGTTCGATGCACTGGAGAATGTGTCCTTTGTCATTGAGCCCGGCGAAAATGTGGGCCTGGTGGGCAAGACCGGCTGCGGCAAGACCACCCTGGTGGACCTGATCCTGCGCACCTATAATGTGCCCGATGGCACCCTGTTCATCGATGGGCACGATGTCAATGACATCACCATCCGCTCCGTGCGGGACGGCTGTGCTTATGTGCCCCAGGATAACTTCCTATTCTCCGATACCATTGAAAACAACATCGGCTTCGGCGTGGACGAGTTGGATCACAGTTCCGTCATCAAGGCCGCGCAGCTGGCAGATGTGCACAGCAACATCGCCGAGTTCCAGCTGGGCTACGGCACGGTGCTGGGCGAGCGGGGCGTGACTGTCTCCGGCGGCCAGAAGCAGCGGATATCCATTGCCCGGGCGCTGATGAAGGAGGCCCCCATTTTGATTTTGGACGACAGCGTTTCCGCTGTGGATACCAAGACCGAGCGCACCATTTTGCAAAACCTGCGGGAAAGCCGGGCCGGCAAGACCACCATCCTCATCGCCCACCGGATCTCCACCATCGAAAAGATGGACAAGATCCTGTTTATGGACGACGGCAAGGTGGTAGCCTATGGCACTCACCCGTATCTGTATGAAACCAACGCCGACTATCGGAAGATGGTCGATCTGCAAAAACTGGAAGAAGAGGGGAGTGAGCACAATGCGTGAGTTTCTGCCTCTGATCATCTGCGGCGCCATCATTGGTGCCTTCGCCATTATCTTCTCCATCGCCTACTTTGCCCTGAAGAACCGGATGAAGACCGATCACAAGGACCGGCACATGGAGGACCGTGACCTGATCCGCCGGCTGATCCACTACGCCAAGCCCTATGGCAAGGAATTTCTGATCATTTTCTTCATCATGATCTTCTCCATCGTCTACGATGTGGTGTCTCCTCTGCTTATTGCCAATATCCAGGACATGATCAAGGAAACGGGCTTCCAGCTCCATGACCTGTTCGTGTATGTGGGGGTGTACGCCAGCATCCTGGTGGTGAGTATGATCTGCACCTATTTCCAGGCCATGATCCTGCAAAAGATCGGTCAGAAGATCCTCTCCCAGATCCGTCTGGATACCTTCACCCATATTGAGCAGCTGTCCCACGATCAGCTGAACAATATCCCCGTGGGTAAGCTGGTCACAAGAGTCAGCAATGACCCCAATTCCATTAGCTACCTGTTCACCAACATTCTGGTGACCCTGGTAAAAAACACCATGGTCATTGTAGGCGTGCTGGGAGCAATGCTGGTCATCAACTATGCCCTGACGTTGATGGTGCTGTGCTTCGTGCCGTTCCTGGTGATCTTCACCCTGATCTTCCAGAAATTCTCCCGCCATGTCCACCGCCAGGTGAACAATACCCGGACGGACCTGAACACCTTCCTGTCGGAAAACCTCTCCGGCATGAAGATCACCCAGATCTTCAACCGGGAGCAGCAGAAGATGGAGGATTTCAACATCCGCAGCAAGCGGATGGAAAAGGCCAAGTACCATCGGATGTTCGTCTTCGGCATCTTCCGGCCCATGGTCTATATGCTTTACGTCAGCTCCAACCTGTTCCTTTTCTATATTGCCTGCAAGGGCTATATCCAGAACACCACTTTCCTGGGAACCACCATTGACGCTGCCACGGTGGTGGCGTTCTATATGTATATCTCCCGGTTCTTCAACCCCATCCAGGCTCTGGCGGAGCAGTTCGATATGCTGGAGCAGTCCTTTGCTTCTGCGGAGAAGATCTTCACCATCATGGACATGGTCCCGGAAGTGGTGGACGAAGAAGATGCCATTGAGCTGGAACAGATCAAGGGTGAGATCGAGTTTAAGGACGTGTGGTTCAGCTACGTTCCCGGAGAATGGGTGCTCAAGGGTGTCTCCTTCCATGTGCTTCCCAAGCAGACGGTGGCCTTTGTCGGCTCCACCGGTTCCGGCAAGAGCACCATTTTGAGCCTGATCTGCCGGAACTACGATATCCAGAAGGGCCAGATCCTGATCGACGGCATCGATATCCGCAAGATCAAGATTTCTTCCCTGCGCCGCCATTTCGGCCAGATGCTTCAGGATGTTTTCCTGTTCTCCGGCGATATCCGCAGCAATATCCTGTTGCGCATGGACGGCGTTTCCGACGAAGAAGTGATGGAAGCCTGCCGGTATGTCAACGCCGACTCTTTCATCAACAAGCTGGAAAAGGGTCTGGACGAGCCGGTGCGGGAGCGGGGCAACAACTTCTCCGCCGGTCAGCGGCAGCTGTTGAGCTTTGCCCGTACCATCATCCACAAGCCCAGTGTAATGATTTTGGACGAAGCCACCGCAAATATCGACACCGAAACGGAGATCCTCATTCAGGATTCTCTGGAAAAGATGAAAAACATCGGCACGATGCTGATCGTTGCGCATCGGCTTTCCACCATCCAGCACGCGGATAACATCATTCTCCTGTCCCATGGCCAGATCATGGAGCAGGGCAACCACCAGCAGCTGCTGGCGCAAAAGGGCCGGTACTACCAGCTCTATACCCTGCAATACAGCAAAGAGCAGCTGAAGAAGAACTAAAAATGAAGGGCGTGTTGCAAAATGCGCCGAAAAGGAAAACCACATCAACCAACCTCAAA
>CAZVAB010000147.1:0-3848 GCA_964625045.1 uncultured Oscillospiraceae bacterium
AAGGTTTGAATTTCATTCTATAAAGTGTTCAATTTGTTCTTGAAATTTACGTCTTGAAATTTACGAAGAAAAATGTGAATAAGTCTATTATTTTTACAGCGGGCAAAAAAGAAGCGGTATCCGAAGCACAAGAACTTCGGATATCGCTTTGAATCAATTAGTCAAGTGGCTTATATTCTGTAACCGCTTTGAGGTATGCTTCGGGATCGCCGTTCAAAATAAGGTCGGCATACTCCAAAGGAGCATTGTAGATCAGATAGTCCAGCTCAGCCCGTTCATACATATTGTCAGCCACTTCGTTTTCCACAGAGATAGTGTCGATGGAAATCATACTGCCATCAGCGAATTTCAGCTCCACACAGCAGTTATCAAAGTTATATTCGCAGGAAATCAGCTTTTTCATAGGTTTTGCCTCCAAAATTGTATTGTTTGGAAGTAATGTAAGCGTGGTTTTGTGGTGCGGTATCTTTAAGTTTGGGAAAACTCATTTTCCCATTTGCTCACCTCCTGGGCGCTGACATCCATCATCTGTGCCAGGTTTTCCTGGGTCATATTTTGCTCCTTTCGACGCATTGCAATTCGGGTTCCAATTGTTTTCATCGTGTTTGCTCCTTTCATGTGGTGAGCCTATGATACGAAAAACAGGACCACATTTCCACCGACAGTTGGTTAAGTTGTGTCAACCATTGGTATGAAACCAGCACAACCAGCGGTTGTATTCTCGATTTTTGATAAATTTTTGCACCGGAACTGGATTCCGGTGCAAAAATCTTACCGGGCGATGAAGCCCACCTTCTTATACACTTTACGCAAGGTCTTTTCTGCTACATAGCTGGCCTTTTCGGCACCGGCCTTGTAGACACTTTCCAGATATGCCTTGTCCTTCAACAGGCGCTGGGTCTCTTCCCGGATGGGCCGCAGAGTCTCCACCACGGCTTCGCCCACTGCGGGCTTGAATACGCCATAGCCCTGACCCGCAAACTCGGACTCGATCTGCTCAAAGCTCTTGCCGGTGACTGCAGAGTAAATGGTCATCAGGTTTGCCACACCGGGCTTGTTTTCCCGATCGTAGCGGACACAGTTTTCCGTGTCGGAATCGGTGATGGCCCGCTTGAACTGCTTCATGATCACGGCAGGGTCATCCATCAGCAGCACCCGTCCGGTATCCTCATTTTCAGACTTGGACATTTTGGCGGTGGGGTTGGTCAGGCTCATGATTCGGGCGCCGACCTTGGGGACAAAGGGCTCCGGAATTTTGAACACATCGCCGTAAATGCCATTGAAGCGCCGGGCGATGGTATGGGTCAGTTCCACATGCTGCTTCTGGTCCTCACCCACCGGCACCAGATCCGGCTGATACAGCAGGATATCCGCCGCCATCAGGGCAGGATAAGTAAACAGGCCGCCGTTGATATTGTCCGCATTTTTGGCAGACTTGTCCTTAAACTGGGTCATCCGGGACAGCTCACCGAACATGGCATAGCAATCCAGCACCCAGCCCAACTCGGCGTGCTGGTGGACATGGCTCTGGACGAAAAGGGTATTCTTCTCCGGGTCCAGGCCGCAAGCGATGTACTGAGCCAGCTGCTCCAGAGTGCGCCGCCGCAGATCAGCGGGATTTTGCCGGACGGTGATGGCGTGCATATCCGCCATGAAGTAAAAGCAGTCGTACTGGTCTGCCCGCTCGGCCCAGTTCTTCACCGCACCCAGGTAAGAACCCAGGGTCAGGTCGCCGGAGGGCTTGATGCCGGAGAGCATCCGCTTTTTAGGGGTTTCTTGGATCAGTTCACTCATTTTCTACGCTTCCTTTTCAAGTTTTCTATATTGTAACACAGCTTTGCCCACAAGGCAAGAAAAAACGGTGCAAGCAAAGCTCTGCTTACACCGAAATACACCATTTTCCGGCCTTTTACCGGATCTTTGGGTATGACAATGCAAGCCCGCTGCCACGCCACCAGGCATGAGCGGACCAGGATGCGCCGTATGCGTAAGATGCAAAAGCGTTCATCGTCATATCCTCCGTTGATTTTTCTCTATCCTAGCACCAAACATACAGAAAGTCAAGGTTTTTATCCATTGGGAATTGATTTCTTCCGGGTGGTATGGTATACTTTATCTTAGAATACTATGACAAGAGGTAGAAATCATGGACTATCAAGCATTAGCTGAATTACTTTTCTCCGATGTGACCGAGACCCCCGAGCAGGTGGAAGCCCGCTTCCCCGCAAGAGATCTGCCCGAAGGTGCCATCGTTTCCCGGATGGCTCCCTCCCCCACCGGCTTTGTCCATCTGGGCAATCTGGTCCAGGGCACCATCTCCGAGCGGATGGCCCACCAGAGCGGCGGTGTGCTGTTTCTCCGAGTTGAGGACACCGATGCCAAGCGGGAGGTCCCCGGCGCGGTTGAGGTGCTCATCGACACCCTGAAGCACTACGACATCCGCTTTGACGAGGGCGCCACCCACGATGGGGACAACGGCATTTACGGCCCCTACCGCCAGAGCCACCGGGCATCCATTTATCATGTGTTTGCCAAGAAGCTGGTGCAGGAAGGCAAGGCTTATCCCTGCTTCTGCACCGAGGAAGAGCTGACCGCCATGCGGGAGCAACAGGAGGCCGCCAAGGTCAACTTTGGCTACTACGGCAGCTATGCCACCTGGCGTGACCGCCCCATGGAGGATATCCGAGCCCAGTTGGATGCTGGCAGCCCCTGGGTGCTTCGCTTCCGCTCCACCGGCTCCATCGAGCATCAGTTCAAGTTTGACGATCTGGTCAAGGGCAAGCTCACCGTTACCGAAAACGACATCGACCATGTGCTGCTGAAATCCGACGGCATCCCCACTTACCACTTCGCCCACGCCGTGGACGATCACCTGATGCACACCACCCATGTGGTCCGGGGCGACGAATGGATGGCAACACTCCCCTTCCACATCCAGCTGTTCCAGGCGCTGGGTTTCAAGCTGCCCAAGTATGTCCATATCGGACCGCTGATGAAGATGGACGGCGCTTCCAAGCGCAAGCTAAGCAAGCGCAAGGACCCGGAGCTGGCCCTGACCTACTACAAGGCCGAAGGCTTCCCCATCGCCGCCGTCCGGGAATACATCATGACCATCCTCAACTCCAACTTCGAAGACTGGCGCAGAGCCAACCCCGATGCTCCCCTGGACGACTTCAAGTTCAGCCCCAAGAAGCTGAACCCCGCCGGTTCCCTGTTCGACTACGCCAAGCTCATCGACATTTCCAAGAATGTCATCTCCCGGATGACTGCCGAAGATGTCTACGCACAGCTTCTGGAATGGGCAAAGGAATTTGACGCCGACTTCGGCGCCAAGCTGGAAAGCGACCGGGACTATGCCCTGTCCATTCTGGCCATTGGCCGTGGCGGCAAGAAGCCCCGGAAGGACATCGCCGTTTGGACCGAAGCCAAGGCTTACATGGGCTTTTTCTATGACGAGTATCTGGAAGCACCGGTATTTGACGAAAAGCTCAGCAAGGAGACCATCGTCACCGTGCTGGAACGGTTCATGGAAAGCTACGACGCAGCTGACGATTCCTCCACCTGGTTCAACAAGGTCAAGGCCATCACGGAGTCCATCGGCTTCACCTGCGACATGAAGGCATACAAGGCCGCCCCCACCGCCTTCCCCGGCACCGTGGCGGATGTATCCAACATCGTGCGCCTGGCCCTCACCGGCAAGACCAACTCCCCCGATTTGTTTACCGTGATGCAGATCTTGGGCAAGGAGCGCTCCTTCCAGCGCATCCGTCAGGCCCTTTCCTCTCTTTGATCAAAAAAGGGCGTGTTGCAAAATGCGCCGAAAAGGAAAACCACATCAACCAACCTCA
>CAZVAB010000148.1:0-3811 GCA_964625045.1 uncultured Oscillospiraceae bacterium
TCTTATTGCATTTGTTGATATTTTGTGCTAGAATGTCGCCCGAGAGTATGTGTCGTCAACATGCTTTACCAAACTCATAAATATGAGGTGATGTCTTTGTGTTTTGACCGCATTGCCGCCGCTTTCCAGCTGGACGGTGCTATAAAAACTTGTGAAAACTTTGGCCACGGCCATATTAATCATACCTTGAAAGTGACCACAGATACCGGGGCAGAGTACATTCTGCAACGGATCAACAAATACGTATTCCGCAATCCTGTCCGCCTGATGAAAAATGTCTGCGCCGTGACAGATTATCTGCGCCAGCGCTGTGAAGATCCCCAGACTGCCCTGCGTTACATCCCCACCCACAAGGGCAAGTTCTATCATCAGGACAAAGAGGGTGACTACTGGCGGATGTACGATTTTGTGGGTGGCTTCTGTTTGGATGCCCCCGAAGATGACAATGATTTCTACCAGAGTGCCCTGGCGTTCGGTCAGTTCCAGAAGCAGCTGGCTGACTTCCCCGCTGAGACCCTGTACGAGACCATTCCCGAATTCCACAACACCATTGACCGCTACCGCCAGTTCAAGGAATCCGTCAGTGTCGATGCCTGCGGCCGTGCGGCAGATGTCCAGGAGGAGATCAACTTCATGCTGGAGCGGGAAGAGCTGGGCGGTACCCTGCAGCGGATGCGTGAAAGCGGTGAGCTGCCCCTGCGGGTCACCCACAATGATACCAAGCTGAACAATGTTCTTCTGAGCCGTGAGACCCGCAAGCCCCTCTGCGTGCTGGATCTGGATACCGTGATGCCCGGCCTGAGCCTGTATGACTTTGGCGACTCCATCCGCTTCGGTGCCGCTACCGCCGCCGAGGATGAAAAGGATCTGAGCAAGGTCTCCATGGATCTGCACATGTTCGAGGTCTACACCAGAGGCTACATGGAAGCCGCCACCACCCTGACGGACAAGGAAGTGGAAATGCTGCCCATGGGCGCTTTGATCATGACCTTGGAATGCGGCGTGCGTTTCCTGAAAGACCATCTGGACGGCGACCTGTACTTTAAGATTGCCTATCCCGGCCACAACCTGGACCGGGCCCGTACCCAGATCAAGCTGGTTGCGGATATGCAGAGCAAGTGGGATGAAATGAACCGGATCGTCGCCAAGCTGGCTGCTGAGATCCGTCAATAAGTGAGGTATGATCCATGGAATACTTAGGCATTGAATTCGACCTGAACCACCGGCCCCCCCTGGACCCCGGCTTTATTCCCTTTGGCGTCTGGATGGATGCGTACCTGAAAGGTGCGACTCAGCCCATCGCCATTGCAGTGGAGCGTCAGGAGGGCCAGACTTCCGTCCGTCACACCTTCATCCACGGCACCCCTGAAATGGAAAAAGCTGACTACCGCTTTGTGGAGCGGTACATGAAGTTCCTACTGTGGTCCATCGGCGGCTTTAAGGTGTCCATCTGCGGCTGCAGCGCCATTGCGAAGAAGCTTCAGCAGGCCTATTCTTTTGACGGTGAGCGGGCTTTTGATGCGGATTTCTTCCAGAAGCTCTACGAGCGGAAGCTGGAGATCCTGGATCTTCCTCTGGAAAGCTGCCCCGAAGCCAATGAAGCCCCCCGTCCCATGGGCGGTCACACCGACGGCTGCCGCATCGGCTTCGATGCAGGCGGTTCCGACCGGAAGGTATCCGCTGTGATCGACGGCGAATGTGTCTATTCCGAGGAAGTGGTCTGGTCTCCCAAGACCAATCCCAATCCTACCTATCAGTATGAGGGCATTTTGGACTCTTTCCGAACTGCCGCCTCCAAAATGCCCCGGGTGGATGCCATCGGAGTCTCCTCCGCCGGCGTTTTTGTAGGCAACGCCCCCATGATCTCCAGCATCTTCTACTGCGTGCCCCGGGACCGTTGGGACGAGGTGAAGACCGTCTTTGACCGGGCCGCTGCCGCCATTGACCCCAATGTACCCGTGATCGTTGCCAACGACGGCGACGTTTCCGCCCTGGCCGGTGCCATGGGCATGAACCTGGGCTGCATCATGGGCCTTGCCATGGGCACCAGCGAAGCTGTTGGCTATGTGGACAAGGACAAGAATGTTCTGGGCTGGATCTCCGAATTGGCTTTTGCCCCTGTTGACCTGGCAGAGGATGCCATGGCAGACGAATGGTCAACGGATCTGGGTGTTGGCTGTAAGTATTTCTCCCAGGATGCAGTCATCAAACTGGCACCCCGGGCCGGCATTGAGCTGGACCCCGCCCTGACCCCCGCTGAAAAGCTGAAGGTCGTCCAGGCGCTGATGGAAGCAGACGACGAAAGAGCCCAGGAAGTGTTCCAGAATATCGGCACCTACCTTGGCTATACCGTGGTGCAGTACAGCAAGTTCTATGACATCCACAATTTGCTGCTCCTGGGCCGTGTCATGTCCGGCAAGGGCGGTGACACCATCCTCGCCACCTGCCAGAAGGTGCTGCGTGAGGAGTTCCCCAGCCTGTACGAAACCGTCCGGGTGATGCTGCCCGACGAGAACACCCGCCGGGTGGGCCAGTCCGTGGCCGCTGCCAGCCTGCCGGAGTCCCGTAAGTAAAATCAAAGGCAGCACCCGGCCCGGGCGCTGCCTTTTTATCACGAACAGGAGGATTTTTCTATGTTTTACAAAAATGCCCGGATTTTTTGTCCCGACTTTCAGTTCCACTACGGCGCTTTTGAGGTAAAAGACGGCCTTTTTGCCGCCGTTTTGCCGGATGTGGTGCCCGAGGATGCCATTGACCTGGAGGGTGCCACCGTCATCCCCGGCCTGATCGATGTCCACACCCACGGCAACTCCAACGCCGACTTCTCCGACGGTGACTACGAAGGTCTGAAAACCATGGCAGCTTACTACCTGCGCTGTGGTGTCACCTCCTTTGCCCCCGCTTCCATGACACTGCCCTATGATGTGCTCCACGATGCTTTCGCCACTGCACGGCAGTTGGTGGACGAAGCCCCCGCAGGCTGCGCCCGGCTCATGGGCATCCAGATGGAAGGCCCCTACTTCTCCATGAAGAAAAAAGGTGCCCAGAACGGCGCTTACCTGAAAGACCCGGATTTTGAGGGTTTCCAGAAGCTCTATGATGACTGCGGCGGTCTGGTGCGCATCGTTGACCTGGCCCCGGAGCTGCCCGGTGCCGTGGACTTTGTCAAGCAGGCAAGCAAGCTGTGCACCGTGTCCGTTGCCCACACCGACTCCGGCTATGACGATGCCAAGGCCGCTTTCTCCGCCGGTGCCACCCACCTGACCCACCTGTTCAACGCCATGCCCGGTATCCATCACCGCCACCCCGGTGTCATCCCCGCGGCGGTGGAAAACCCCAAGGTTCGGGCCGAGCTGATCTGTGACGGACTGCACGTCCATCCTGCTTCCGTGCGTCTGGCATTTTCCATGTTCGGCGGTGACCGGATGGTTCTGGTCTCCGACTCCGGCCGCTGCTGCGGCCTGCCCGATGGCAGCGAATTTGACCTGGGCGGCCAGACTGCCAAGCTGACCGACGGTGTTGCCCGCCTGTCCGACGGCACCATTGCCTGCTCCGCCATCAATCTGTACCAGGGCATGACCAACGCCATCCTCTTCGGCGTTGCGGAAGCCGATGCCATCCGTGCCGCCACCTACAATCCCGCCTGCGCCCTGGGCGTGCAGGATAAGGTCGGCTCCATCGCCCCCGGTCACTATGCCGACTTCATTGTTTGCCGCAGTGACTATACCGGCAAGCGTGTCTTCCTGGGCGGCGAAGAGATCTAAGGAACCTCTGAATAATTCGCTATAATTCATCTTGTTTCGGCTGTCGA
>CAZVAB010000149.1:0-3792 GCA_964625045.1 uncultured Oscillospiraceae bacterium
TTTATGACAATGGGGTCAGGCTCACCGCCTGACCCCAACATTTATTATAGAACCTGTTATCAATGGCAAAAGACCTGCCGCAGTCAACTGAGGCAGGTCTTCTTTTTTATTTAGAAAGATCCGGGGCACCCAACGCAATATTTTTGTAGGTCACACCCCAGGTGTTCTCATCCACATAGCTTTGCAGCAGGTCAGCGGACTTATTGGAAATAACGCCGCTGCGGCTGTACACGATCCAGCCTTCCTCACCGGACACATAGTACATCACCCGGTAACCAGCATCAGTCTTGACAAGGGCGGTATCCCCCGGCTTCCGGTCTTCTCCGAACGCCCAGCTCTCCATGGCATCATCCCGGTGTACGAAATACAACACATGATAGCCGTAAGGTGTTTTGACCAGGCCGGTGTCTCCTGCCACCCGGGCAGTATCAAAGATCCATTCATCAAACGCCTCCACCATCTCGCCCTGGGTCACATCCTCGTAAATGCCGCCGTCAGTCACTTTGCCATTTTTGTCGTCACTGAACTCATTTGCCAGTGCGCCGAAGGCCGCTTCCGTCTTTTCCCCGGCCAGGAACTGATCCAGCAGTGCCTGTGCTTCCTTGCGGCAGGCCTCCCACTGTTCCTCGGTGTAGGTGGCGCTGCTATCGAACTTGTCCACATCCACAGGCATAATGAGGATATGGCGCACATCCACCGCAGTCAGGCCCAGAGCGGGCACATATTGCAGCAGGCCGCCGGAAGAGGCGGTATTGGTATCCTGGGACTTTTCCGTTGCCAGTTTGGAGAAGCTGTCCTCGGTCTTGTCCCCAGCCAGCCACTGATCGTAGATGGCCTGGGTCTTTTTCAGACAGTCTTCCCAGGCTTCGTCGGTGATGACGGTGTTTCCGTCCCCATCCTTGGAGCTTTCGGGCTTCAGCAGGATCTGGCGCAGGTCCAGCAGCAGGCCGCTGTCCTTGGTGATGCCCTCTTTCTTCAGGGCCTCTTCATTTTCCTTGAAGTATGCCTCCAGCTCTTCGTCCGTGGCTTCCAGCTTATCCACCACATCGCTGAAATAGAGGTTGCCCACATAGTAGCGTTCCAGATAGAACATATAATCCTCAAAGGTCACGCTGGGGCCAAACTCATCCTGGAGCATTGCTTCCAGAGACTCATACTTATTTTTGATGGCATCGGCCTCCATGGACTCTTTCATGCCATCCATTTCCTTCTGGTATTCCTCGGGCATCTGGAAGCCGGCTTTCTCCGCTTCCACATACAGCGCCTGGTAACGCTGCCAGGTGTACAGCGCTTCCATCAGGAAATACTGTTCCCAGCTCATTTCCTTTTCCGTCATGGTGCAGGTCTGGGTGGACAGGTCCTTGGTATAGTCCAGTCCCAAATAGGACAGATAGTAGCTGTACTCACTCAAAAAATCGTACACCTGCATCCAGTAGTACACCTGCAGCTGACCATTGGTCAGGCTGTGCTGGTTCAGGGATGCTACGATGGCATCGTGCTTCTTTTCCGCCTGGCTTGCGGACACAGTGTAGGAATCCTTATAGTACACATCGTTGTCTTTCTGGATGATGCCGATGTTCGCCAGCAGATCCACAGCCCCGGACTTCAGGCTGGCAAAGGTGCCGCCGGTGCCCAGATACAGCACCAGCGCCAATACAGCAACCAGGAGCAGGCCGCACACCACTGTCAGTGTGACCTTCAGGCCCTTGGCCATTTTTGGCTTTTCAGGGGTTTCTTCCACAGGGGGCAGCGCCGCTTCCTCTGCGGCTGCTTTGGTGATCGTTTCTGCGGTTTCTTCCATCTCGTCGCCTCTGCCGCAGGCGGGGCAAACAGACTGGTTCTCCTCCAGCTCTTTGCCGCAATATTTACAAAACATAGTTTCCTCTTTCTCCCGGGATTTCCGAGCGTAGAATGAGCCAAGTTTACCACGAACCCCCGGGAAAAGCAAGGGAAATCACATTTTATTTACAATTGCAGCCGGTTTTACAAAATAACCGCCGCCGCACTTGAAAATCCGCAGAAAAAATGATATGATTTCATATTGAGAAAGTATCATTTGGAGGAACACCCATGGAAACCAAAACCACCGTCATTTCCCAAGACCAGCTGCATTCCCAGTTTGGCTTCTGCGATCAGATCTGCGCCTATTGGCAGCAGGAGGGCCGCACCCCCACCGCCTATGTGGAAACTTACGGCTGTCAGCAAAACGAAGCGGACTCCGAAAAGCTCCGGGGCTATCTGGTTCAGAGCGGCTACGCCATCGTGCAGGAAGCCGAGGGGGCGGACGTGGTCATTATGAACACCTGCGCCATCCGGGAGCACGCCGAGCAGCGGGTATTTGGCAACCTGGGTGCCCTGACCCACACCAAACGCCGCCACCCGGCCCAAAAGATCTTCCTGTGCGGCTGCATGGCAGGCGAGGAAAAAGTCTCCACCCGGATCAAAAAGAGCTATCCTTTTGTGGACGGCGTGTTCTCCACCCATCACCTGTGGCAGTTCCCCGAGATCTTGTGGAATGTTTTGAGCCGCCACAAGCGGCAGTTCTATGTGGCGGATGAAGCCGGCTCCATTGCCGAAGGCATCCCCCAGGTGCGGGACAATACCCTGAAAGCCTGGGTCTCCATCATGTACGGCTGCAACAATTTCTGCACCTACTGCATCGTGCCCTATGTCCGGGGCCGGGAGCGCAGTCGAAAAAAGGCGGACATTCTGGCAGAATGCCGCTGTTTGATTGAACAGGGCTGCAAAGAGATCACCCTTCTGGGCCAGAACGTCAACTCCTACGGCAAGGATCTTGATGAAGGCGTGGATTTTTCCGATCTGCTTGCCGCCATCGCCCAAATCCCCGGCGATTTCCTCATCCGCTTCATGACCAGCCACCCCAGGGATGCCGGCAAGAAGCTCTTTGACACCATGGCAGCTTCTCCCAAGATCGCCAAGCAGCTGCATCTTCCCTTCCAATCCGGCTCTTCCCGGGTGCTGAAGGCCATGAACCGTCACTACGACCGGGAGAAGTATCTGGAAACGGTGCGCTACGCAAAATCCGTCATGCCGGATCTGGTGCTGACTTCCGATGTGATCGTGGGCTTCCCCGGCGAGACGGAGGAAGAATTCCAGGAGACCCTCTCCCTGATCCAGGAAGTCCGCTACGACTCCCTGTTCACCTTTATCTTCTCCCCCCGCACCGGCACCCCCGCCGCATCCATGGACGATCCCACGCCTAAGGAGGAAAAGAGCCGCCGGTTCGACAGGCTCTGCAACCTGCAAAACGAGATCTCCGAGCAGATCCACGAAAGCTATGTGGGCAAGTACCTGCGCTGTCTGGTGGACGGTACGGACAAAGAGCTGCTCACCGCCCGCACCGAGGGCGGACGGCTGGTGCGTTTTGCCGGGGATGCTTCCCTGATCGGCACTTACCAGTACATCACCATCACCGGCTGCACCACCTGGAGCCTCACCGGTGAGCTGAAATAACTCCAAATTTACAGAAAGAGGTTATGCCCCATGGCGAAACCTGATAATGAATTGACGCCCATGAAGCGCCAGTATAATGAAATCAAAGAACGCAACCAGGACTGCATCCTGTTTTTCCGGCTGGGTGACTTCTACGAAATGTTCGACGAGGATGCCAAAATCGCTTCCCGGGAGCTGGATCTGACCTTGACCACCCGGGACCGGGGCAAGCCCAAGGAAGAGCAGACCCCCATGTGCGGCGTTCCCTATCACAGCGTGGACTCCTACATCGCCCGGCTGGTGCAGAAGGGCTACAAAGTTGCCATCTGCGAGCAGATG
>CAZVAB010000150.1:0-3785 GCA_964625045.1 uncultured Oscillospiraceae bacterium
CTGGACTCCACATTTCTGTGAAGTCCAGCTTTTCTTAACTTAATGACATTGGTCAAGCCGGGGCGTTTCCTGTTTACCGCAAGGTCAGTTCACCGTTTTCCGCATCCACGGTGACAGTCTGGCCGGGGAGAATATCCCCCCGGAGCAGCTTCCGGCTCAGCATGGTCTCCACCGTATGCTGCAAATACCGGCGCAGGGGCCGGGCACCGAACTCTGGATCGTAGGCAGCGCTCACAATGGTTTCCTTGGCCCGAGCCGTCAGCGCCACCTGGATCTGCTGCTGGGCAAGGCGGTCATTGAGCTTGCCAACGAGCAGGTCGATGATGTGGGTCACATCACTGCGGGTCAGGGGCTTGTAGAACACGATCTCATCCAGCCGGTTGAGAAATTCCGGGCGGAAGGAGCGGCGCAGCAGCGCCTGGACCTGGCTTCTGGCGTTGTCGTCAATGGTACCATCGTCTTTAACACCGCCCAGCAGGTATTCGGAGCCCAGGTTGGAGGTGAGGATGATGATGGTGTTCTTAAAGTCCACCGTCCGGCCCTGGGAATCGGTGATCCGTCCATCATCCAGCACCTGCAGCAGCACATTGAACACATCCGGGTGGGCTTTTTCCACTTCGTCAAAAAGCACCACGCTGTACGGCTTGCGGCGAACCGCTTCCGTCAACTGACCGCCCTCGTCATAACCCACATAGCCGGGAGGCGCGCCAATGAGCCGGGAGACAGAATATTTCTCCATATATTCGGACATATCGATGCGGACCATGTTCTGCTCATCGTCAAACAGCGCCTGGGCCAGCGCTTTTGCCAGTTCCGTCTTGCCCACGCCCGTGGGGCCCAGGAACAGGAACGAACCGATGGGCCGGTTGGGATCCTGAATACCCGCGCGGCTGCGCTGGATGGCTTCTGCCACCGCCTGCACCGCCTCATCCTGTCCGATGACCCGCTCATGCAGCGTCTCGTCCAAATGCAGCAGCTTTTCCCGCTCACTTTGCACCAGACGGGACACCGGGATGCCCGTCCAACGCTCCACGATTCGGGCGATCTCCTCTTCCGTCACCCGGTCCCGGAGGATCACGCTGTCTTCGGAAGTCTGAACACGGCGTTCTTCCTCCTGCAGCGCTTTCTCCGCCTTGGGCAGCTGCCCATATTTCAGCTCCGCAGCCTTTTCCAGATCATAGCGCTGTTCTGCCCTCTCGATCTGGCGTTTCAGATCCTCAATCTGCTCCCGCAGCTGCTGCACCCGGCCAATGGCGTTCTTCTCGTTCTCCCACTGGGCCTTCATGGCGTTGTACTGATCCCGCTCCTCCGCCAGTTCCTTTTGCAGCTGTGTAAGCCTTGCCTTGGACAGCTCATCCTCTTCCTTTTTCAGAGCCGCTTCCTCAATCTCCATCTGGATGATCTTCCTGGAGACCGCATCCAACTGGGCGGGGCTGGAATCCATCTCCGTGCGGATCTGGGCGCAGGCTTCGTCCACCAAATCGATGGCCTTATCCGGCAGGAAACGGTCAGTGATATACCGGTGGGACAATGTGGCGGCGGCGATGATGGCGGAGTCCGCGATCTTCACGCCGTGGAACACCTCATAGCGCTCCTTCAATCCACGCAAAATGGAGATGGTCTCCTCCACCGTGGGTTCATCCACCTGCACCGGCTGGAACCGACGCTCCAAAGCCGGGTCTTTTTCAATATACTGGCGGTATTCGTCCAGGGTCGTGGCACCGATGCAGTGCAGCTCGCCCCGGGCCAGCATGGGCTTTAAGAGGTTGCCCGCATCCATGCTGCCCTCGGTCTTGCCAGCGCCTACGATGGTATGCAGCTCGTCGATGAACAGGATGATGCGCCCATCGGACTCCTTCACCTCGTTCAGCACCGCTTTCAGCCGCTCTTCAAACTCGCCCCGGTACTTAGCGCCAGCGATCAGCGCACCCATATCCAATGAGAAAATGGTCTTGTCCTGCAATCCCTTGGGCACATCCTTTTTGACGATCCGCTGGGCCAGGCCCTCGGCAATCGCCGTCTTACCCACGCCCGGCTCACCAATGAGCACCGGGTTATTCTTGGTCTTCCGGGAGAGGATGCGGATCACATTGCGGATCTCCTCGTCCCGCCCGATCACCGGGTCCTGCTTCTGCTCCCGGGCACGGCGCACCAGATCCGTGCCGTACTTTTCCAGGGCATCGTAGGTGCCCTCCGGGTTGTCGGTGGTCACCCGCTGATTGCCCCGGACACTTTGCAGTGCCTGCAAGGTCTGCTCTTTTGTGATCCGGTAAGTCTCAAAGAGAGTTTTCACACCGCCCTTGGCAGTCTCCACCAGTGCCAGGAACAAATGCTCCACGGAGATAAATTCATCTTTCATGGTCTTGGCCTGGGCTTCGGCGGCGTTGAAGGTGGCATCCACATCGGCGCTGATGTAGAACCTGTCCGCTTCCCGGGAGCCGCTGACTCCGGGGAGCTTGCGCAGTTCCGCATTAGCCGCCGCTTCCAGGCTTTCCACCGTCACGCCCATTTTCCGCAGCAGCTGGGGGATCAGGCCGCCATCCTGCCGCAGCAGAGCCAGCAGCAAATGCACCTGCTCTAACTGTTGGTTGGAATTCTGCACCGCAATATTCTGTGCGCTCTGGACAGCTTCCAGAGACTTCTGGGTATAGTTGTTGAAATTCATAGCTATCCTTCCTTTCAGTTTTTAGCACTCTAGTCATCAGAGTGCTAATTCATTTATCTTCACTATACTCCATTTTTCCCAAAAGTCAAGGGCTGTAACAATAAATTCACAACTGGGCCACGGTTTTGTTCTTGACAAATATGCTCCGCAATTTATACTATAATGAGAGAAATACCTCACTTTTCACCGCAAATTGTCTTTTGAATTTTTACATCCGCCGCCCATCACATACCGAAGCGTTACAAGGAGGAACCTCACTATGAATAAGAAATCGTTCACCTGTCTGCTTCTGCTCCTTTCTCTGTGTCTTGGTGCCTGTTCTGTCCGGCCCGCAGACCCCTCCCAGACCCAGAAGGATACCGCCGACCCCATTGAAACCACCGAACCGATGATCACAGAGCCTATTCCCTTCTCCCTGTACTTGTTTTTATCTCCATCCAATTATGCAGCTCCGCTGAATATCGGAACCGGCGAGCTGGTCCCTCCGGGAACACTGACCGACCCTAAGGATATCCCCCAGCCGGAGCAATATGAGGTGGGAAATACCCTCTCTTTGAGATTCGACTCCGATACCGAAGGCGAGTGCATCTACTTCCACTATTATCACAGCAGCATTACCGGCAAAGAGCTGCTGGTCACCATCATCCACGATGAAGCCACCCGCAATCCGCTGCTGATGGTGTTTGAAGTCGATTTTGGCGGTGCCGATTTTTTTGATCAACTTCTGAATTACCACGCCGTCTTTTATGGAAAGATCCTTTACATGGTCAACATCGACTATGTCGAGGGCTGTGTCTACGCTCGCAACGCCGTCCTGAACCCCAACGGTCTTGCCAGCAACGAGATCATCGACCTGAATACCCCCGGCATTCTGGACGGAACAGAATATCTGGGCTGCTCCAACGCCGCAGAGGGTGCAGTCCTGCTGGGAAACAGCGGCGAGTCCGTTCGCTCCGCTGCCATGCAAAACTCTATTGATATTTTCAGCCGCATTTACGCCGCTTCGGCATCGATCTGGATACCATTTGACAAAAACCGCACAAAAAAGCATCAGCCCCCTAATGGAGCAATGTCATTAAGTTAAGAAAAGCTGGACTTCACAGAAATGTGGAGTCCAGCT
>CAZVAB010000151.1:0-3778 GCA_964625045.1 uncultured Oscillospiraceae bacterium
CTTTTAACATTATTCCGCAGAGATCAGGTAGTAATACACCGGCTGGCCGCCCTTGAGCAGATTTACATCCGCATCGGGGCAGATATCGCTGAAGATGTCAGCGGCCTTCTGGGCCTGCTTTTCGGTGATATCCGCGCCATAATAAATGGTGATATACTCCTTGCCATTGTCCCGCACCTTTTCCGCCAGAGACTTGAGCAGCACCTTGATATCCCGGCTGGTGCCAAACAGGGCGCTGCCGTAGATACCCAGATAGTCGCCTTCATGGATCAGATGACCGTCGAAATCGGAATTTCGTGCGGCATACGTGATCTGCATGGTGTCCACCGTTGCCAGTGCTTCGGTCATGGCCTCCACATTTTCCTCATGGGTGCCCTCGGGGTTGAAGCTCAGCATGGCAGTGATGCCCTGGGGAATGGTCTTGCTCCCAATGACCACCACATTCTTGGGGGACAGGGCATCCACCTGCTGGGCAGCCATGATGATGTTTTTGTTGTTGGGCAGCACATAAACCGTCTCAGCGGGAACTCTGTTCACCACTTCCAGGATGTCCTGGGTGCTGGGGTTCATGGTCTGTCCGCCGGAGATCAGGCCATCCACGCCCAAGTTCCGAAACAGATCCGCAATGCCGTCACCCACGCACACGGAAACCACACCAAAGGGCTTCTCCGGTTCCGCGATCTTAGGTGCCATCTCCTGCTCGCTCATCACCTTTTCGGTGTGCTGCAAGCGCATATTCTCGATCTTTACGGTGACAAAGGAGCCGTAATCCATGGCTTCATGCAGCGCCTTGCCGGGGTCATTGGTGTGGACATGGACTTTGATGATCTCATCGTCATCCACCAGCACCAGGCTGTCGCCCAGGCTGCTGAGGAACTCCCGCAGCTTTTCAGGGTCCAGATCATTCTCCCGGGAGATGATGAACTCCGTGCAATAGGTAAAGGTGATGTCCTCGTCCTGGAAATCGGCAAAATTCGCCTGCTCCTTGACTTCGGTAGCAGTGCCTTCCGGCACCACCAGATCTTCACCCCGCAGCGCCAGCAGCATGGCTTCCAGTGCCAGCAGCCAGCCCTTGCCTCCTGCGTCCACCACGCCGGCCTTTTTCAGCACAGGATTCTGCTCCGTGGTGCCAGCCAGTGCGATCTTCGCTTCCTCGATAGCCGCTTCGTGGACGAACTCAAAATAGTTGTTCTCCTGGGCTGCCTGTCTTGCCTTGGCCGCAGCCAGCCGGGCAACGGTCAAAATGGTGCCCTCCGCGGGCTTCATCACAGCCTTGTAAGCGGCATCCACGCCCTCCTGCAAAGCATCCGCCCACAGCACACCGTCACAGACGGTGTTGCCCTTGAGCTTCTTGGAAATGCCCCGGAACAGCAGGGACAGGATCACGCCGGAGTTACCTCTGGCACCCCGCAGCATGGCAGATGCGGCAGCATCGCCCACCTGCTCCAGGGACGGATCCTCCGCCTTGCGCAGATCCGCCGCTGCGGCATTGATGGTCATGGACATATTCGTTCCCGTATCGCCGTCCGGCACCGGGAAAACATTCAATTCATTCAGCGCCTGCTTATGAATTTCGATAGAGGCGGCCGCGTTGATAATCAATCTGCGCAAATCGGCCCCATTGATGGTCTGCCTCAAATTCTTTACACCTCCGATAAATTAACCGATCATCATAGAATCGATATAGACATTGACGGCCCGAACCTCGGTGCCGGTGCACTTGGCGACCACATAGCGCACTTCGGAAATAATCGAAGCGCCCACGGCGCTCAAATTCACGCCGTTGTCCACCATAATGTGCAGATCGATGGAAATGGTGTCATCCTCGTGGAATTCCACCCGGACACCCTTGGACATAGACTCCTTGCGCAGCAGGTGGTACACGCCGTCGGTGACGGAACGCGCAGCCATACCCTTTACGCCGAAGCAGTTGGAGGCGGCAGTGCCGGCGATGTCGGTGTAGACATTGGTGCTGACATTGATAGAGCCTTGCTCATTGTTTTGACGGATCATGGATCAGTACCTCCTTAAAATTCAAAAAAAGCGGTTGATTTACACCATGCTTGCTTCCCAGCAGTCCGGTGCGGTCAGGCCCATCATCTTCACAACGGTAGGGGCCACGTTTGCCAGACCGTAAGCGCCGTCCTTCACTTCCCACTTGTTGTCCTTGTCATAGATGATGAAAGGCACAGGGTTCAGGGAATGGGCGGTACGAACGGAAGTCTTGCCCTTCTTGGTCTCGGTCATCTGGTCGGCATTGCCGTGGTCAGCGGTGACCAGCACTGTGTAGCCGTACTTGTCCGCAGCCTCGACGATGGCCTTCAGGCCGTTGTCCACGCACTCCATGGCGTACACCACTGCATCCATCACGCCGGTGTGGCCCACCATGTCGCCGTTGGGATAGTTGCAGCGAATGAACTCATACTTGCCGGAAGCCATAGCGCCAACCACCTTCTCGGTGATCTCCTTGGACTTCATGGCAGGTGCCTGCTCGAAGGGGATCACATCGGAGGGGATCTCCTCGTAGGTCTCCAGCTCCTCGCTGACTTTGCCGGAGCGGTTGCCGTTCCAGAAATAAGTCACATGACCGTACTTCTGGGTCTCGGACACCGCATACTCGTGGATATTTGCCTGGCACAGCACTTCGGTCAGTGTGTTGGTAATGACAGGGGGCTGCACCAGATAGTGCTCAGGGATATTCAGGTCGCCGTCATACTGGAGCATACCGGCAAACTTCACGCCGGTGTAGCCGGGACGGTCGAACTTATCAAAATCCTTGCGGTCAAAGGCCAGGGAGATCTCCTGTGCCCGGTCGCCCCGGAAGTTGAACAGGATCACGCTGTCGCCGTTGGCGATCTTTGCCACGGGCTCGCCGTTTCTTGCCACCACAAAAGCGGGCAGGTCCTGGTCGATGACACCGGTCTCCGCCCGGTAAGTCTCGATGGCCTCCGTAGCGGAAGCGAACATCCGGCCAATGCCCTGAACGTGGGTTCTCCAGCCCAGTTCCACCATGCCCCAGTTGGCCTCGTAACGGTCCATGGTCACCTGCATACGGCCGCCGCCGGAAGCGATGGCGTAGTCGCAACCCTCTGTGTTCAGTTCTTTCAGCACATCTTCCAGCTGGGAAACATATTCCAGAGCGGAAGTGGCAGGCACGTCACGTCCATCCAACAGAATGTGGCAGTAAGCCTTCTTCACGCCCTCGGCGTGTGCCTGCTTCAGTAGCGCAATGAGGTGTGCGATATTGGAGTGGACATTGCCATCGGACAGCAGGCCCATAAAGTGCAGGGCATGGCCTTCCTTTGCGTTATTCATCAGATCCTTCCAGGTGTCGCTGCCATACAGGCTGCCGGTCTCGATGGACTCACCCACCAGCTTTGCACCCTGGGAATAGATCTGACCACAGCCCAGTGCGTTGTGGCCCACTTCGGAGTTGCCCATGTCCTCATCGGAGGGCAGACCCACAGCCGTTCCGTGGGCTTTCAGGTAAGTATGCGGGCAGGTTGCCAGCAGACCGTCCAGTGTAGGGGTCTTTGCAACCACAACAGCGTCGCCGCTGCCGCCGTCGCCCTTGCCCACACCATCCATGATCACCAGTACAATAGGTTTACTCATTTATGATTACCTCCATGATTCGACTTCAATCAAAAAATTTGCAAATTACCAGTTGTACTATTTTACAACATTTACAGAAAAGTTACAAGGTCTTTTTTAAATATTTCCTTTCCGACAAAAAAATATTTTGGCTGGAAAGGGGGATTTCAGCACTTTTCCCTCG
>CAZVAB010000152.1:0-3775 GCA_964625045.1 uncultured Oscillospiraceae bacterium
ATGTGCTAAAACCCCTGTTTTCGCCTGACGAAAACAGGGGTTCTTTGACAGACTGCCCACGAAGCTAAAGCTTCGTGGGTTTCCGCACTATTTTTTAATTTCTTTCATGGCAAAAGAAAAGGCACCGGAATATCCGATGCCTTTTCGCTTCTTCAATTAGAACAGGGGGACCACTGCGCCGTTGTAGGTTTTTTCAATGTATGCCTTCACGGCGTCGCTCTTCAGAGCTTTCAGCAGAGCCTGGGTCTTGGCGGAATTCTCGTTACCCGCCTTGACGCACAGGATGTTCTGGTAATACTCGGTAGCAGTGCCGTCAGCGGACTCGGTTGCCAGTGCGTCAGCCAGCTTCAGGCCAGCGCCCAGAGCATAGTTGCCGTTGATAACCGCAATTTCCACATCCTTCAGCACAGTGGGGACCAGTTCTGCCTGGACTTCGTACAGTTCATACTTGTGGGGATTTTCCACGATGTCAGCCTTGGTTGCGGCAATGCCAACGCCATCTTTCAGCTTGATCAGGCCAGCCTGCTCCAGCAGCAGCAGTGCGCGGGCTTCGTTGGTGGCATCGTTGGGAACAGCGATCTTCGCACCGTCGGGCAGGGCTTCCAGAGAAGCAGACTTGCCAGCGTAAATGCCGAAAGGCTCATAGTGAATACCGGCAACGCTCACCAGGTGGGTGCCGTTTTCTTCATTGAAGTTATTCATGTACTTGACGTGCTGGAAGTAGTTTGCATCCAGCTGACCCTCTTCCACGGAGGTGTTGGGCAGCACATAGTCATTGAATTCCTTGATCTCCAGGGTCCAGCCGTCCGCTGCCAGCGCATCCTTGATGACACTCAGGATCTCAGCGTGGGGAGAAGGAGTCGCGCCGACCTTGATGACCTTGTCATCACTCTTGCCGCAGCCCGCAAACAGGCTCAATGCCAATACCAGGGATAATACCAGTGCGATAATCTTTTTCATTTTCCATTTCTCCTTTGATTTGGTTACTTATGGGTGATGCGCTTATCTGTTTTAATCGTCAGCGCAGTACCGATAGATTGAATGATCTGGACCAGAATGACCAGAATGATCACAGCCACATACAGCACCAGAGTCTGTCCTCTGCCGTGACCGCGAAGCAGGCTGATGGCACCCAGGCCACCGCCGCCGATGTTACCCGCCATAGCGCCGTAGCCAAGAATGGTAATGGAGGCGTTGGTAGCGCCATTGATCAGGCTGGGCTTGCACTCCGGGAGCATCACCTTGGTCACGATCTGCCAGGTGGAGCAGCCCATGGACTGTGCCGCTTCAATAACACCGTGATCCACTTCCCGCAGGCTGGCTTCCACAAGTCTTGCCACATACGGCGCAGCCGCAACGGTCAGGGGCACGATGGTCGCCGTTGTACCAATGGAAGTTCCGATGATCAGACGGCTCAACGGGAATACCACCACCATCAGGATCAAAAACGGGACACTTCTCAGCAGATTGATGAAGGTGTTGAGTATGCTCATCACCCACTTAGGCAGGGGCGCAATGCCTTTTTCTTCACCTGTTACCAGCAGCACGCCCAGAGGCAGGCCGATAACATAGGCAAATACCGCTGCCAGGAAGGGAGCGTACAGGGTCTCCCAAATAGCGAAGGGGATATTTTCAGGGTTCAGCAGGAAATCCAGCTGTTCCTGAACCTTATTAAAGCCGAGACCTTCTAAAAACTGAACAAGCTGTTCCATATTAACGAACCTCCTCTGCGGTCACACCCGGATGAGAATTGAGATATTCCAGAGCTGTGATTTTTTGCTGGGGATCTTCCGGCAGGCTGATGAGCATGGTGCCGAACATCTTGCCGTCCACATTCCGGGTATCTGCACCCAGGATGCTTACCAAGATCTGCTTTCTGGCTGCAAGTGTGGCAATGACCGGCTCCTCCACCATGGCACCGTTGAAAGCAAGCCGTGCCACCGGCACCTCCCATTCAGATACCGGCAGTGCCTTATCCGGGGACACCAGACGGCGGCCCGCCTTGGACTTGGGATTGGAAAACACTTTTTCCACCGTTCCGATCTCTGCCACGCAGCCGGAATCCAGAATGGCCACCCGGTTGCATATCTGCTCGATAACGGACATCTGGTGCGTGATAATGATGACGGTGATTCCCTGCTCCCGGTTGATTTTTTGCAACAGGTTCAGGATACTGTCCGTGGTCTTGGGGTCAAGTGCGGAAGTTGCCTCGTCACACAGCAGCACCTCCGGGTCGGAAGCCAGCGCCCGGGCAATGGCGATGCGCTGTTTTTGTCCGCCGGAGAGCTGAACAGGATAGGCGTTTGCTTTATCCGGCAGTCCCACGATCTCCAGCAGCTCCATGGCACGCTTCTTGGCTTTCTTGGCAGAAACACCCGCCAGCTCCATGGGAAAACAGATATTTTCCAGTGCTGTGCGCTGATCCAGCAGGTTGAAGCTCTGGAAGATCATGGAGATGATCCGCCGCTCTTTCCGCAGCGCCTTGGGAGTCAGGCTCATCAGATCCTTGTCATGGAACAGCACCTTGCCCTCATCCGGCCGCTCCAACAGGTTCATGCAGCGAACCAGTGTGCTCTTGCCGGCACCGGACAGGCCGATGATACCGAAGATCTCACCCTTTTCAATTTCCAAATTCACATCCTGCAATGCGGCGACCTGCTCCTCACCGGAACCAAAGGTCTTGCAAAGATGCTCTACCTTGATGATATGCTCCAAAACAAATTCCTCCTAACAAGACAAAAAAGCCGTCCTTGTGCACAAAACACAAGGACGGCTGTAAAACCGTGTTACCACCTTGATTCACACCCGCCTCACAGCGGATGCCTCCGGGAGTGCCAACACACTCCTACGCTTTAACGGGCGCACCCGTCTCAGACTACCTATCGCCTGAGCGGCTCCGGGACCATGTTCGGCGGGCTATTTCGTACCCCTTTTCACCAAGCTGGGGCTCTCTGAACGCTTTCGCGGCGCTTACTCTTCCCTTCAATGCTTTTCAATGAAGTTGTGGCTATTGTAACGCAATATTCTCGATTCGTCAACTGTTTTTTCAAAAATTTTCAAAAATTTTGAAAAAATCACTCTTCCATGGCTTTCAGCACATACTCACCCACTTCCCCTGGTGCAATGCCCAAAACCACGGAAAGCTCCCCGGTCAGCAGCCGCTGGGCATCCCGCAGGAAGTTCTCGTCGCACAGGTGGAACTTCCGTCCCGCAGCGATTTGGGCCTTCTTGTGCCGGTGCAAAGTCGCCACCATGCGGATCAGCGCAGCCCGGTCTCCGCTGACGATCAGCTCCCGGTACAGCTGCTTGCGCTGGTTTTCATCCGCGATCCAGCTATCCTCCCGGACATTCTCCCCATGGAGCATTTCCTCCAGCTCCTGCCGGGTGATCATCGGGCGCACCTTTGCCATGGCGGCAGGATTGCCGGCGGGCACCAGAAAGGTCGCCCCCTCCTGCTCCACAGGCTCCAGCACCAGATAGGTGACCTTTTTGTGATCCACCTTCCGATCCTCAATCGCCATGACTTTACACACGCCATGGATACCGTAAACCACCTGATCTCCAACATTATACATTCGTTCCACCTCAATTCTCATAATTTTCTTATATTATAGCACAAAAAATCATTGGATTTCAAATGGGTATTTCGCTGAAAATCTGGAAAGCCCACTGCTGCAGCAGTGGGCTCAGTCTGTCAAAGAACCCCTGTTTTTGTTAGGTGAAAACAGGGGTTTTAACGTATTTGGAGGTAAATATCAGGCATATTGTGGAGAAA
>CAZVAB010000153.1:0-3751 GCA_964625045.1 uncultured Oscillospiraceae bacterium
TGAGACACCCTTTTGGGTGTCTTTTTTTCATGTTTTTTGAACTTTTTTTCGTCACCATCTTGTACGTGGGCGCAGAAAGTATTATAATATCCACAATAGAAAGGGGGAGCATATATGACCCTAAAAGAATTACGGGTGGGCGCCAGTGCCGTGATCACTTCGGTGGGCGGACAGGGGAGCCTGCGGCAACATTTTTTGGACATGGGCGTGATCCCGGGTGCGGAGGTCACGGTTATCAAGCTGGCACCCATGGGTGATCCCATGGAACTGCAGATCCATGGCTATGAGCTGACCTTGCGGCTGGACGATGCCGCAAAAATCGACATCTCGCCCATTGAAAAGCGCAGCAAAAGCTATGGCGGGGCTGTCAATTTCAGTAAATTCCAGCACCCGGGCCTGGGGGAAGGGGGCAAGTACCACGAAAAAGGGGACGGCGATCCGCTGCCCGATGGCACGGAGCTGACCTTTGCGTTGGTGGGCAACCAAAACTGCGGTAAAACCACCCTGTTCAACCGGCTTACCGGCTCCAACCAGCACGTTGGCAATTTCCCCGGTGTCACCGTTGACCGAAAGGACGGCCCCATCCGGGGTTATCCCAACACATTGGTAGTGGATCTGCCGGGTATTTATTCCATGTCCCCCTATTCCAGTGAGGAAATCGTCTCCCGTAATCACATTCTGGTGGACAAGCCCAATGCCATCATCAACATTCTCGATGCCACGAACATCGAACGCAACCTGTACCTGACCATGCAGCTTCTGGAAATGGATGTGCCCATGGTGGTGGCGCTGAATATGATGGATGAGGTCACGGGCAACGGCGGCTCCATTGATATCAACGGCATGGAGGCGCTGCTGGGCGTTCCGGTGGTGCCCATTTCCGCAGCGAAGAACTCCGGTGTGGATGAGCTGATCAAGCACGCGCTCCATGTGGCAAAATATCAGGAAAAGCCGGAGAAGCAGGATTTTTGCGACAAGAACGATTACTGCGGTGCGGTCCACCGGTGTCTGCACGCTGTGGATCATCTGATCGAAGACCATGCCGAGCGGGCGGATCTTCCGGTGCGCTTTGCATCTGCAAAGGCCATTGAAGGGGACACCCTGATCCTGGATCAGCTGAAGCTAGACAAGAATGAACAGGAAATGCTGGAACACATCGTGGTGCAGATGGAGTCCGAGCGCAAGCTGGACCGGGCGGCAGCCATAGCGGATATGCGTTTTTCCTTTATTCAGAAGCTCTGCGCCCAGACTGTCGTTCGGCCCCATGAGAGCAAGGAGCGGCTGCGCAGCCAGCGGATGGACAAGATCCTAACGGGGAAATACACCGCGATCCCGTGTTTTGTTGGCATCATGCTTCTCGTATTCTATCTGACCTTTGAGGTCATCGGTGCCTTTTTCCAGGGACTTCTGGAGCAGGGGATCGATGCTCTTTCCAGTATCGTGGACACGGCGCTGACGGCGGCAAATGTCAATCCCGCCATTCACGGTCTGGTCATTGACGGCATTTTTGCCGGTGTGGGCAGTGTGCTCAGCTTCATGCCCATCATTGTCATCATGTTCTTCTTCCTGTCCATGCTGGAGGACAGCGGTTACATTGCACGGGTGGCCTTCTTCATGGATAAGCTGCTGCGGCGGATGGGCCTTTCCGGCCGGAGCATCGTGCCCATGCTCATCGGCTTCGGCTGCACCGTTCCCGCAGTCATGTCCACCCGGACACTGCCCAGTGAGCGTGACCGGAAAATGACCATTTTGCTCACCCCCTTTATGAGCTGCTCTGCCAAACTGCCCATTTACGGTTTCTTTGTCAGCAGTTTCTTCCCGGAGTATCAGGGACTGATCATGACGGGGCTGTATTTCCTGGGCATTTTGGCGGGGATCCTCATGGCGTACCTGATGAAAGGAACGCTTTTTAAAGGAGAAGCCGTGCCCTTTGTGATGGAGCTGCCCAACTACCGGCTTCCGGGGGCAAAAAATGTATCCCAGCTGCTGTGGGAAAAGGCAAAGGATTTCTTACAGCGGGCCTTTTCCGTTATTTTGATCGCGTCCATCGCCATCTGGTTCCTACAGAGCTTTGATCTGCACTTGAACATGGTGGAGAGTTCCCAAGACAGTATCCTTGCTGCTCTGGCGGGATTGTTGGCACCCCTGTTTGCACCCATCGGGCTGGGGGACTGGCGGATCTGTACATCATTGATCAGCGGCTTTATGGCGAAGGAGAGCGTGGTGGCTACCATGGAGGTGCTCTTTGGCACCGCCATTACCACAGCCATTACTCCTTTGACCGCTGCCAGTATGCTGGTGTTCAGCTTGCTTTACACCCCCTGTGTTGCGGCCATCGCCTCCATACGCAGGGAGCTGGGTGGAAAATGGGCCATCGGCGTGGTTCTGTGGCAATGTGCCATCGCCTGGGTCGCCACCTGGATATTGCGGCTGCTGCTGGGAGGCATTTTATGAACCTTGTAGACATTCTGATCTTGCTGGGACTGGGAGCGCTGGTGGGCTGGGCCTTGGGAAGTATCCGGAAGAACCGGAAAAAAGGCGGCTGCACCGGCGATTGTAGCCACTGCGGCGGTTGCCGATTTTAACAAGTGCGCACCTGTGGTAAAATTGCACAGGTGCGCACTTGTTATTTTGTACAGCTAGACAAGCTTGGGATGCTTGATATTTGTGCACAATAATGGTATAATCACGACTGTGTTCCGCTGATGAACAAAATAGACAGAGAGGAAAGTAAAAATGAAAAAATTTACCCACAGAGCGTTGTTCCTGTCCCTAAGCCTGCTGCTTTTTGTAGCTTCCATTCTTAATTGTGCGCCTTACGCTTGCGCAGCCTCCACCGGTTACTTCAACACCTACGCATCCTTATCTGCAATCAAAGACCGCAGCGGTTGTACTGTTATGCAGGGTATGGCAGTTGGTTCGACCTGGATCTACACGGTTAAGATCAAAAGTGACGAAACAAAAGCAATTCTCCAGAAAACCAACCGCAAGACTGGTGAGACCATCAATTTGAAGGACACTAATGGTTCTTCTACCTACACCACGCTGGGACACGCAAATGATATGGCGGTTTGTACGGTTGACGGTGCTTCAAACCTTTATATTGCAACAATGAAGAAGGGCTCCTTGAGTCTTGTGCGTATGAAAGTCAGCGGTTCCACTGCGACCCAGGTAGGTAATTATACGATTACATACAATGGTAATGAGAAGGCAATAACGGCGATCACCATTGAAAAGACGACGTCAACCCACATTTATTTCCTGTTTAAATCCGGTGCAACGATTTTCCGTGGCACATTGGAAAAGAGCGCTACCAGTGGCACCATTGAGATCACAAAAGCATTCAAAATTGATACCAGCAGCGTGATGATCAATGGAAAGGAATGCGATCTGTCTTCTTATACCAACCAGGGTATGAGCTATCGTAACGGCTGCCTGTATCTTCCTCTTTGGGGCGGCGGAGTTGGAAAGGATAACCAAAGCGTTGTGGTGGTTTACGATATTACGAACGCTTCCGGCACCATTAAATCCAGAGAAGATCTGTCTTTCCGGTTGACATCAAGCACATACGAAGGGCTGGAAATCGAATCCTGTGGCATTTGCTCCGGAGATGGACGGCTGTACATCAATGCCAATCGATGGAGCGGTGACAACGACGGGGTTTTCTACTTTAAGAATTTTAATGAGGAATAAGCATAAAAGGGGCTGTTGCAAAATTCGATTTTTGCAGCAGCCCTTTTTGCCGGTTCAC
>CAZVAB010000154.1:0-3706 GCA_964625045.1 uncultured Oscillospiraceae bacterium
ATCGTGGACCGGGTGGAAGCACTGGGAGCGGGGACGAAGTTCGTGGTGCTCTCCCCGGTGATCCGGGGCAAAAAGGGCGAGCACCAGAAAGTGTTTGAGGATGCCCGGAAGCAGGGCTTCGCCCGGGTGCGGGTGGACGGCATCCTGTATGATCTGACGGAAGAGATCAAGTGCGAAAAGAATAAAAAGCACAACATTGAGCTGGTGGTGGACCGGCTGGTGCTGAAAGACGGCCTGCGCCGCCGCCTGACGGACTCCATCGAGACAGCCTGCGCCCATTCCGGCGGCCTTGTGATCGTTGAACTGCCCGGCACCAATGAAGAACTGAATTTCTCCCAGAACTACGCCTGTGAGGAGTGCGGCATCAGCCTGACGGAGCTGGAACCCCGGATGTTCTCGTTTAACAATCCGGCGGGTGCCTGCCCCCACTGCATGGGTCTGGGCTTCCAGCTGGTGGCGGATGAAGATCTGGTGATCCCGGATAAGAGCAAGTCCATTTTGGACGGTGCCATTCAGGTCAGCGGCTGGCAGAGCGCCCGGACGGATTCGGTGTTCCGAATGTATTTTGAGGCCCTGGCCCAGAAGTACCGCTTCTCCCTGAATGTCCCGGTGTCCCAGTTGAGCAAGGAGGCCATGCGGGTCATCCTTTACGGCACCGGGGATGAGAAACTGCGCATGACCTATAACCGGGGCACCGGCATGGGCGTGCTGGAACAGCCCTTTGAGGGTATTATGAACAATGTGGCCCGGCGCTACCGGGAGACCCAGTCGGATGCGGCCCGGAAAGAGCTGGAGGAGTGTATGTCCACAGCTCCCTGCCCTCATTGCCATGGGGAACGGCTGTCGGACATCGCCCGGGCGGTGACTGTGGGCGGCATGGGCATCATGCAGTTCTGCGACATGAGCATTGAAAAAGAACTGGCTTTTATGGAAAACCTTCATTTGGAGGGGAACATGGCCATCGTGGCGGAGCAGATTGTCCGGGAGATCGTGTCCAGACTTCGGTTTCTGACGGATGTGGGCCTGAGCTATCTGACCCTGACCCGGTCGGCGGGGACTCTTTCCGGCGGCGAAAGCCAGCGTATCCGCCTGGCGACCCAGATCGGCTCCTCCCTCATGGGCGTGCTGTATATTCTGGATGAGCCGTCCATCGGACTGCACCAGCGGGACAATGACAAGCTCCTGGCGACATTGAAGCACCTGCGGGATATCGGCAACACCCTGATCGTGGTGGAGCATGACGAGGATACCATGCGGGCGGCGGACTACATCGTGGATGTTGGCCCCGGCGCAGGCAGCCACGGCGGCGAGATCGTGGCGGCGGGCACGCTGGATGATATCATCAATACCCCCCGCTCTGTCACCGGACAGTATTTGTCCGGGGCAAAGAAGATCCCTGTGCCCACCAGCCGCCGGGAAGGCAACGGTCATGTGCTGGCGGTACATGGTGCCACGGAAAATAACTTGAAGAATATCGATGTGCAGATCCCACTGGGGACACTGACCTGTGTCACCGGTGTCTCCGGCTCCGGCAAATCCAGCCTGGTGGGAGAAGTGCTGAATAAGACACTGCTGGCCAAACTCAACCACGCCCGCACCCGTCCCGGTGCCTGTGTGAAGGTGGAGGGTATGGAGTATCTGGATAAGGTCATCGACATTGACCAGAGCCCCATTGGCAGAACGCCCCGGTCCAATCCCGCCACTTATACGGGATTGTTCAATGACATCCGGGATCTGTTCGCCTCCACCAATGATGCCAAGATCCGGGGCTATGGCCCGGGCCGGTTCTCCTTCAATGTCAAGGGCGGCCGGTGCGAAGCCTGCTGCGGTGACGGCCTTGTGAAAATCGAAATGCACTTCCTGGCGGATGTGTATGTGCCCTGTGAGGTGTGCAAGGGCGCACGGTACAACCGGGAGACGTTGGAAGTGCTTTACAAGGGAAAGAATATTTCCCAGGTGCTGGACATGACGGCGGAGGAAGCGGTGGATTTCTTTGAAAACCTGCCCAAGATCCGCCGGAAAGCCCAGACACTGGTGGAAGTGGGTCTGGGATATGTGAAACTGGGCCAGTCCTCCACCACCCTCTCCGGTGGCGAAGCCCAGCGGGTGAAGCTGGCGACGGAGCTGGCAAGAACTTCCACGGGAAAGACCATCTATGTGCTGGATGAGCCCACCACCGGCCTGCACGCGGCGGATGTGCATAAGCTGCTGCAGGTGCTTCAAACGCTGGTGGATGCGGGCAATACCGCGTTGATCATTGAACACAATCTGGACGTGATCAAAACGGCGGACTATCTTATCGACCTTGGCCCGGAGGGGGGCGACGGCGGCGGTATGGTGGTCGCCCAGGGCACCCCGGAGCAGGTGGCAGCCACAGAAGGCAGCTACACCGGCCAGTATTTGAAGCAGTATCTGTAAAAAAGATCCGGCCCGCGAAAGGCGGGCCGGAAAGGAAGCTCAATTGATTTGATCCGGTTCGTAAAGGGAAAGGGGAAGAACATCCGAAAGCTCCATGAGCAGATGATCCCGCTCCCCGGCGTAGTCCACATGGAAGGCGCTGGTGCGCAAAGTGGGGTCCACATTCTGGTCAATGGCGAGGGTCATGGTGATGCGGGTGCCGCAGCCATCGGGCTGATCCACCAGCACTGTACCTCCATGCGCAGCGGCGGCGGAGCGGATGAAGACCATGCCCAGCCCCAGACCGAAGCGCTGATCCTCCAGCCCCGGCTGGCGAAGATACCGGGTGTGGATGCTGCTGCGCACGGCATTGTCAATGCCGCAGCCGGAATCCTGCACGGTCAAATAGAGCATATTGCCCCGGCGGGTGAATTTGGCATCGATGCAGCTGCCAGAGCCGGAAAATTTCACGGCGTTGGACAGAATGTTGTGAATGGCCCGTTCCAGCTTTTCCGTGTCCGCCAGGGTGAACACCGGGCGGTCAAGGTTTGTGAAGCAGAGCTGGATGTTTCCGTGTTCCAGAAAAGCGGCGCTCTTGTCGAAGATCTCCTGAACGGTATCACGGATATTCTGCACCGTAAAATGGGAAAGGGTCTGCTGGCTGTAGCGGTAAGCGTCGGACATATTGCTGATGATGCGCAGCATTTGGAACAGGCCCCGGTTGATCCGGGAGACCTGAGTGGTCCGGGCGGGATCGCTGCCGTCATCGGAAACGGGGAACAGCTGATCCGCGACGGTCATCACACTGGAAAGAGGAGCACGCAGCTCCTGTGCAGCCAGCGCCATAGCCTGCAGCTCGGACAGGTCCGCCTCCTGCTCCAACGTGAAAAGGTCAAAGCCATCCATCCGGCGCACGCAGGCACTGCAGGGGATGCTTTCGATGGTCAGTGTCAGATATAGGCAGCCGTCGGTCAAGGCCCGGTATTCCTCCTGCCCGGTGGAAAGCAGATCCAAAATGGGGGTGCCGGGTTCCAGAAAACGCTTTTGGGCGGCTTCGTTGAGCAGCTGGAGCTTGCTGTCACAGACGGTGAAAGCGGGCTGGGCGATCATATTCAACATCCCTGTGGTAGGTTCATTATCTCTCATGTTGTTCCTCCTGTTGGGATAGCATTTGCATTTTTTTGGGAAACTTTCAAAGAAGATTTCCTGCCATGCTTATTTTAACGAAAATTGTCGAAAATAGCAAGTTAAATCTAGTGATGAGCAAAATGCAGAAGCAAAAATGAGATGCCAAAGGAAGGGATTGTAA
>CAZVAB010000155.1:0-3683 GCA_964625045.1 uncultured Oscillospiraceae bacterium
CATCCATAACAAAACTGCCAACCTCCAACTTGCGGCTGGATGCAATTTTAGCACGGCGAAGCAATGCGCCGATGCGTAAAAACAGCTCGTCGAGATCAATAGGCTTTACCATATAATCATCAACGCCGATACGGAACCCCCTCTGCTTAGATGCAATATCGTCACGGGCGGTCATAAAGAGGATGGGTATATCCTCGTTCAGATCTCTGACGTTCTTAGCAAATTCAAAACCGTCAATCCCCGGCATCATAATATCCGATACGATAAGGTCAAACATATTTTCATAGAGTGCATCATACGCCTGTGTCGCATCCAGGCACCCCGTAGCTTCATAACCGCTGTGATTCAGAAAAGAACATACCGTCTTGTTCAGTTCCTTGTCATCTTCCACAATCAATATCTTAAACATTGTGTTACCTCCGCAATGTACTGTAATTCATCCTATAGTATAGCACTCAAATGTTAAAGTTTTGTTTGCGTTTTGGCTTTTTTGAAAAGTTTTCAGATTTATTTTATCACGAGGCAAACCATAACTGAACAACACGAACTCTGAAAAGTGTTGATTTGAAAGAAAAGGCAACGCCGACATTTACAGCGTTGCCTTAAATATTATACTAAACTCGATTTCATCAGCACAGCCTTACTTGCCAATCCCAAGCCGACAGCGAATAGTACGCCGCCTGCAAGACAAAGGACAACATTGATAATCGTTGAACTGAGGGGCGTGATCATCGAAACCATCATAAAGAGCAGCATACCGCCGCCAAGAGAGCCGCACAGCGCAAGCCACGCTTTCTGCTTTGCCGCAACGCTGATCAGCACAAAGATGGAAACGAACACAAGCATCAGAAATACTTTTGCCAACATACACATCACAAGGTTTCCTGCGTTCAGTCCGTGAAGGTCAAAGGAAAGTCCTGCAATCACACCGCCGAGCATAGAACCGATCAAATACAGTATCAGCATAAAAGCGCCGCAAACAAAACCGGCAAGCGTTTTGGAGATTATATATTCACCCTTTTTTGCACGAACAGTAAAGAGGTTTTTTGCATATCCGCTTCTGAAATCGTCAGAAATAAATAAGCAAATGAATACGGCAACCGCCATAAACATCATATTAATATTGCACATCATAAATACATCCATGCCGCCCATAGCTTCGCCACCGGGAAGTGTGCCAATGTTCTGCCAAGTGTTTTCGGGACCAACCATAATGGATTCCTCGCCGGTCTGCGGATTCACCGAAACCGAACCGTCCATCATCGCCATCATCACGGTCATCAAAATGGGCATCACAAGAGCGCAGGCAATCAGAATGTAAAAGAGTTTGGATTTGAACATTCTTTTGAAATCGACCTTCAGCATACTTTTCAGTCGATCACCAAAGCTGATTTTTTCAAAGATAACTTTGTTTTCCATCTTATTTGCCTCCCTTCATCAGATCAATATAGTATTCTTCCAGACCAATCTTATCGGTATGAATTTCCGTCACACAGATGCCGTTTTCATAAAGATACGACACGACTTCCTCCGGTGTTGTCAAATCGTACACACGAATATATCCCGCTTCATCTTCTTCTACACGGGAATACTTACAGCCGAGAAGCATCTTTGTACGGTTCATATCTTCGCTTTGAAGTGCCACATAAGTACGGCAGCTTGCATCAAGCTCTGCGGCGGTCATTTCCACAATCATTTTTCCGTGACGAATAATTCCATAGTGGGTTGCAACCTTTTGCAGTTCGCCAAGCAGATGGGAGGATACGATAATGCTACGCTTGCCATCTTTAATGATGTCGGTAAACACCTCTCGCATAATACGCATACCGTCAGCATCCAGACCGTTCAGAGGCTCGTCAAGAACAAGCAAAGTAGGCTTGCCAAGCAGAGCCATAGCAATGCCGACTCTCTGCTTCATACCAAGAGAGCAGTTTTTGAACTTATTGCCTGCCGCACCCTCCATACGGACCATTTTGAGAACCTTAACGACTTCTTTTTCTGCATTGGGGATACGCAGGTTCGCCGCCTGCAGCATCATATTATCCCAAACGGTAAGTCCAGGGAAACAGCCGGGAGCTTCAATGAGAACACCCATCTTGGCTCTCACAGTCTCATCCGTATAATCCTTGCCGTATAGTTTAATGGAGCCGCCGCTTGTGGGTATCAATCCGCAGATCATTTTCTCTGTAGTAGATTTACCCGAACCATTTTCTCCGATAAATCCGTAGATAGCGCCCATTGGCACGGTCATATTAAGACCGCAAACGGCTTGCTTGGGGCCGAAATTTTTGGATAAGTTTTTGATTTCTACTGCATTCATTGTTTCGACCTCCTTTTAATAAACATCGCTCTTGGTAAGGAGCTTTGTGCCGAGGAAGTTATAGAAGAACGCCCACGCCACAGATACTACGATACAAATAATCAAGGTTACAATATTACTTGCAAGGCAGGCATTGACGGATGAACCGTACAGGAAGATGTTAAGGAACCCTGTGGGAATAGACAGGTTTTCTACAATGGCAGCTGCACCGATAATCAAAATGCCTGTTCCGAAGAAGAAGCTGGAAGCAATAGAAATGCCAAAGTATCTTCTGAAAATAACATTGAGGAAGGTGTAGAGACTTGCCCAACCAAGACTCATAATCATCTTGCCGAGAATAGCGATAATCAAAGAGCCTGCATTGACGGTTGTTTCATATCCCACAAGCAAACCGCCAACCGTACCACCGATCAGATAAGTAATGCACATACACGCCATTGCGAATGCACATACAAGGCTTTTGGAAATCATATAGTCCTGTTTCTTTGCATGGGTGGTAAAGAGCTGCTTTACGTATCCCGACTTGTAGTCGTGACCGATAAAGATAGAAACCATGATACCGCCGAAGATGAACACCATATTCATATTGGCATAGTCAGCGATGGTTCTGATTACATAAAGAGGTTCGGAGGCGGCAATGATCTGCCACACGTTGGAATACAGCGGTTCCATCGTGTTGCCGTTCTGATCGGGCATCATCGTCATGGCAGAAACCATTGCAGGGATGATGGCGGCAATAGCGAGGAAAATGTAAAAGAGAGGTGTATGGAACAGACGGTAAAAGTCAACCCCCAGCATACCCTTGATTCGCTGTGCAAAGGTAGGATTTTGAAATTTTAATTCTTTTGCCATATTATTTGTCCTCCTTGCTCATCAGCTCAATATAGTATTCTTCCAGACCGATCTTGTTTTTCTTCAGTTCATAGGGTGTATGTCCGTTTTTCATTAAGCAGTCCACGATGGCGGCAGTATCCTCCACATCATAAACACGAATGTAGCCTTCTTCCTCACGAACATCGGCATACAACTTTTTAAGTATTGCTTTTGCTCCCTGCATATCCTTTGTTTTCAGTGACACAAACACCTGCGCTCTGGCATCCATTTCCTCGGCGGAAAGTTCCATAATCATCTTGCCCTGACGGATAATACCGTAATGGGTAGCGATTTTTTCAAGCTCGCCAAGGATATGAGAGGAAATGAGAACAGTACAGCCGTAGGTTTTTGTAATATCAACAAGAATTTCTCTCATAATACGCATACCGTCGGTATCAAGACCGTTGATAGGCTCGTCCAAGATCAGCAGAGCCGGTTCTCCAAGCAAAGCCATAGCAATGCCGATTCTCTGCTTCATACCGAGAGAACA
>CAZVAB010000156.1:0-3641 GCA_964625045.1 uncultured Oscillospiraceae bacterium
GACCATCGGTCACACATATTGGCCCAAGGGATTGACAGCACACTGTCACCTTGCTATAATGGTTTTATTCCAATAAAAAGAGGTCATTTGTATGTGGTTCCTGCTTGCGTTGCTGTCCGCCGTGTTTGCCGCCCTCACCTCTATTCTGGCAAAAGTCGGCATCGACGGTGTCAACTCCAATCTGGCCACTGCCATCCGCACCATAGTCGTTGTAGCCATGGCCTGGGGCATGGTGTTCCTGACCAACGCCCAGAGCGGCCTTGCCGAGATCAGCCGGAAAAGCTGGATCTTCTTGATCCTGTCCGGCCTTGCCACTGGTGCCTCCTGGCTGTGCTACTACCGGGCGCTGCAACTGGGGGAAGCATCCACAGTTGTCCCCATCGACAAGCTAAGCGTTGTGATCACCCTGATCCTGGCTTTCGTATTCCTGCGCGAAAAATTCACCCCCAAGTCTGCCATCGGCTGCCTGCTCATCACCGCCGGCACCCTGCTGATGGTACTGTGAAGTAATTATCGAATAATTGCTTTCTGTGTAAACGCAAATTCGTACAGCAACAAAAATGAACATGCAACAATTGAAATCCCCCATTTGTTAAACAAGCGCACTATGCTTGCAATAACAAATGGGGGTTCTTATATCGAAATATACAGTAAACAAACACCATACCAAAAATCTACGTACTTGGTACATTAAGTATTATAACAGCTAAAAGATGACTGTTCGGAAGTTATCCATCTATTTCAGAAACCCCCATCAATCGTCATCATTTTAAAGTGCCCGGGCGCTCTTGCCATGATCACATTTCGTTGTAATCGCCGTAGGCATAATCCTTGCCGTAGTATCTGCCTCTATCTTCAAAAGACACGCGGTTGAGGATCACGCCCAGGATCTTGCCGCCGGATTTCTCCAACTGCGCCACCATGCGCCTCTCCATCTTATAGCTATTATTGGTAGTATCCACCACGATGATGGTGCCATCCAGCTGGGGTGCCATGATGGCGCAGTCAATGACCTGGCCCAGAGGGGGGGTATCCACGATCACATAATCAAAGACATCCTTCAGGGCGGGGATCAGGCGCTTGAACGCCTCGCCACCCAGCAGCTCCGATGCGTTGGGGACATGAACGCCCGCAAACATCACATACATACCAGGAATATCTGTGCTCACCACCAGATCGTTGACATTTGCCATGCCGGACAGGTAGTGGCTCAAGCCCTCCACCTTTCCACGCACATGCAGCCGGTTACGCAAAACGCTCTTGCGCAGATCGGTATCCAGGTACAGAACACGCTTGCCCGCCTGGGCCAGGGACACTGCCAGCTGGAAGGAAATGGTGCTCTTGCCCTCCGAGGCACTGAAGCTGGTCAGTGCCACAGCCCGAACATTCTCACCGCAGAACGTCAAATTGGTTCGCAGGGTCTTCAGCGCCTCTGCTGTCTGCCAATCTAAACTGACGAGTTGACTAATTGCTAACTTTTCCATGATTTCACACCTCATTTACCCACACTGGCAGCAAAGCTGCCGTTTCTCTTTTTCCCGGATGCCTTCTTGGGCGCTGGCTTTCCGCTGCCATCCAGTTCCGTAGAAGCGGGGATCACGCCCAAAACGCTCAGCCCCAGATACTTCTGCACATCTTCCTCCGTGCGGATGGCATCATCCAGCAGATAGATCACTGTCAAAACACCAATGACTGCCACAAGGCCCAACATTCCCGCGATCACGGTGTTTTTCATGATGCTGGGGCCGGACTTCTCCTGGGGAACCTGTGCTTCATAGACCAGATTAATGGCATCCACCGCCATGATGTCCTTGATCTGCTTGCTGGCGATATCCCGAACGGCATTGGCGATATCCGCTGCCCGGCTGGCATCGGTATCCGTAATGCTGATCTGAACGACCCGGGCATTATCGGGATTGCTCACACTGATCATCTTCGCCAGCTGCTTATAGCTCATATCCAGATTCAGCTTAGAGACCACTTCCTTGGTCACGTTCTCGCCTTTGATGAGGACGATGTAGTCGTTCAGCAGTTGGCTGGACAGCTGCAAGTCCGAGTAAGAAGTATTGCTCTCCGCATTCTTGCTCAGGATGTAAACACGGGTATTTGCGGTATACTCCGGCTTGACGAAGCATGCCGTGTAAAGCAGGCCAGCGCCCGTAAAGATCAGGCAGACCGCCAGGATGATGACGATCTTCTTCTTCAGGTAAAAGAACAGATCCAACAGATCGATTTCGGTTTCATTTTGTACTTCGTTATTCATTTCGTTCTCCCTTTACGTTCATATTTTGTCGTTGTGTACCGGTCTCGGCACGTCATTCAAAGTGGGTATCCGTGATTACATTCTGCGCATTGTGATAAAAGAGCGCAGCTGCGTACTCCGCACCGTACTTTTTGTGAATATGCAGGAAGCACTCCCGCAAAATGGGAGTCCTGCTGGTCAAATCATGGGCATCCGAGGCGATGAAATCTACCTTGCCCGCTTTCAAAAGCTTGCGGCAGTAATGCTTCACCAGGAAGCCGTGCTTCCCCATGATGCTGTCCGCATTGAGTTGGATCTTCGCTCCCATTTGGAGCACCTCATCCGCCAAAGTGGCATCCTTGCGGAAAATATCGTAACGCTCCGCGTGAGCGATGATCGGGGTCAGTCCACATCCCAGAACATCTGAGACTGCGTAAAGCACCTGGGATTTCCAGGAATTCTGGCTAAATTCCAGTAAAATGAAGCCGGACTCGTTCATGGTCAGCACTTCCTCACCCATCAGCTTATCCAGTATATCCGCCTGATAGTGGATCTCGCTTCCCAAATACAGGTTCATTTCCGGCAGCTGCTGATGTACCCGCCGAGAAAACTCCTCAAATTTTTCTTTCAAAAATGCCGGTGAATTTCGCTTATATTTCCCACGGTAGTGGGGTGTCAGGAATATGGTCCTCGTTCCATTGTTCCAGGCCATGGTGACCAGGTCCAGCGCCTCGTCCATACTCTTCGCGCCATCATCTACCCCGGGCAAAAGGTGTGTGTGTATATCGGTAAATCCATTGATATACTGTGAATTCAACTTCCATACGCTCCTTATTGCAATTTCCGCCGTTGCGCCGCGCGGTTGATTTGCGATAGCTGTCAGGCATATCATGCCGTCCGGGCATAACTAGCCAATCTATCAGCTTATATTATACACGCAGTGCTCCCAAAAAGCAAGCCATATCGACAAAAATACCGCCCATTCTTGCAAATACCTCGCACGTCTTCCATGTTCCAGCGAAATTGTTAATTTTTTGCAAAACAGGCTATGTATAGCCTAACAGTAGCACGCATAGCCCATATTTGCAAGCAAATTGTTTATGCTATTATCGAATACTAAATTTTGAGGTGGCAAATCAATGAGCACCGTTGCAGCCGTAAGGAATCGCATTTTACAGCTTTGTGGAGAGCGGGAGATCAGCATCAACCGCCTGGCGACGATTTGCGCCCTCCCCCCCTCAAGTATCAAGAATATCCTGTACGGAAAGAGCCAAAATCCCAAACTCATCACCATCAAAATGATCTGCGACGGTCTGGAGATCACCCTGGGTGAATTTTTCTCCACACCAGAATTTGATTCCCTGGAACAGGAGATCAAATAGCTGCCAATATAAACAAA
>CAZVAB010000157.1:0-3637 GCA_964625045.1 uncultured Oscillospiraceae bacterium
TTGACCTTGAGGGTAAAGGCCTCGTTGTTCAGCCGCCCCATGCCCTCGGTGACGGCAAGCTCGAAGTAAACGCTGTAGGTCTTGCCGCCGAGGAATCTGCCGTCCGCCGTGAGGCCGTTTTCAGGCGTGCATTCCTCGTTCTCGTCCAGCTGGCCGTTTCCGTTTGCGTCAATGAACCATGTGAGTCTGCGGACGTAAACGCCGTGGTTGACGATCTCCTCGCTCTCGCCGGTGCGGGTCACGCCCGTGACGATGGCGTCGGACGCGACGGCGGCCTTCTCGCCCGTGACGGGCGCGGCCAGCGTGACGGTGGCGGTGTTATACGCGGGCTGTCTGTCCGAAACGATGTAGTAGGTGGCTCTCAGCTCGCCGGGCGAGTAGCCGAGGAACTGGTAGCCGTACACATCGTCATACACATCGGCCTGCGAGAACGTGCCGTTGTCCGAAGGATAGAGCAGCTGCACCTTGTAGCCGTTGATGACGAGCGCGGTGTTGGGCTCGAAGTAATACTTCGTGCCGTCGGCCGCAACGCCCGCCGTGATGACCAGCTCGCTGATGTAAGTGCCCGCCTCGTAGCGCTGGCGCATGAGGTCGGCGTCGGGGCGCGGATTGCTGCCGTCATAGAGCACGTTATACCACGAGCCGGGGTTTTCGGCGCTGGTCGCGCTGTCCTTGTCGGCATACAGCACCGGCGCGTAGGCCGTGCCCGTGCCCGTCACATCGGGAACCTTGGAGACCTTGCTCTTGCTCGAGAGCACGGGGTAGCCGCCCGCGGTGAAGATATTCTCAATGGTGTTGATGCGGACATTCAGCATATCATTGCGGTTGCTCGAGGGGAGCGTGCCGCCGTAGCGGGGGTCGCCCTCCATGGGCTCATCGGTGGTGAGGAAGACGGTGTTCAGATAGATCGTACCGCCGGTGGGGTCCTTCAGGCAAGGCTCCTCGTAGGCGTAGTACAGCGTTGCGTTGGCGGGCGTGACGTACGAGCCGTTATAGTACTCGCCGCCCTCCTCACAGCCCTTGAAAATGGCGCTGTCAAGGGAGCTGTCGCCGGGGATGCTGCACTGGATGACCTTGCTGTTGGCCTTCTTGTACCAGGAATCGCCGCTGATGTACGAGGTGTACAGGACGAACTGGTAGCCCTCCTTGGGCTTGATCTCAAAGGTCGCGGTGAACTTGTCGTTGTACTGCACGGTGTCGGTGAGCTGGTTGATGATGCTGCCGACCCCGGTGCTCTGGCCCTTAACGGCTATGACCACGGCGCTCATGTACTTGTTGTTCGTGTTCTCCACCCATGTGCCGTTGTAGCAGCGCACGCTCGTAATGGGCATCTCCACCGTTTCGTAGGTCTTGCCGCCGGCAGCCGCCGCGCCGAAGTTGGGCTCGCCCATGCGGAAGCCCTCGATGGGGATGATGACCTTGACATAGCGCGTGTAGCTCAGGCCGCTGCCGGAGAAGTCCATGCGGACGAGCGCCGTGCCGGGGCTATGCGCCGTCAGCTTGCCGGTGCTTTCCTCGATGGTTGCAATTTCCCGGTCGCTCTCCACGTACCACTTGACCGTGGGACTGCGCGGGATGGTGGCATTCGGCTGAATGGGCTGATAGCCGAGTTTGATGATGTTCGTATCGCCGGGCATGGTGTAGCTCGGCGCGTTGGCGGCCGTTGTGCCGCCGCCGTTGGTGACGTTCTCGCTGCCCACCATCACGTCTACGCCGGTGGCGCGCTTGTCGATCTGAATCGTGCAGGGCGCGCTGTAGATGTACTTCTTGACGCCGTTCTCCTTATAGGGCACCTTGAGCATGAAGCGGTACGTGCCGGGGACGAATTCCGCATCGCCCAAGTTGGCGAGCTTCTTCATCTGCGTCAGATCGAAGGTCGCCTTGCCCGTGGAATCGAAAACTATTTTATTCGAAGTATTACTATAGCCGTAATAGAGGTCCTGACATTTGACCTCTTTGCCGTTGTTAAACAGGTCGAGTCCCTTCCACGCGCCTTCGGGCACGCCGTCGCGCTGGAGGACAACTTCCGCAATGAAGGTGCTTTCCCAGTTGGCGTCGTTGAGGTTGAATTTGGCGGTCAGCGTGCAGCCGGTCTCGTTGTACACGGTGCTGTCCTTGCTCGCCGTCAGCGAGACCTCGCGGGCGCTGGCATCGTAGGTCCTGCCGACCACCGTGATGGGCGCGGCGGAATAGCTGGTCACGTTTTTGTGGTTCATCATCACGCGGTAGTCGCCGGAGCGGTAGGTTCTGAGCGTGCCGTCGCCTTCGTTGATCGTCACGCCGGAAACGTTGGTGGCGAGATAGTCCGACCCCGAGCCTTTCACGGTGATGTTCTTCCACTCGCTGCCGTCGCGGTACTGCCACACATAGCTGTTCACGCTCTTGCCGGCATTGGTGAGGAAGCTCTTGTTGGTATAGGGGCGCAGGTAGGCATAGTGATAGCTGCTGCCGCTCTTGGGGCAGGTGACGGTGTCGTTCTCGCACATTGCGTAGTCTCCCATGCCAAATGCTGTGGCGTAGATGCGCGGGAAGACATAGACCTTCCTGGTCATGCCGAGGTTATAGGGGATGCCATTGCTTTCAAAGTCGAACTCGCAGCGCAGGGACTGCTCGCCCTCCGGCAGCGACGCGAAAAAGCTCTGACCCCAGCCGGTGATGGTGCTCTCGTTCGCTCCAGAGGTGATATGGATGTCTTTTTCTGCCTCTGTGACCTCCTGCCCGTCCACATAGTAGATAAAGCGGAAGTTACCGTAGTCAAGGCTATTGATGTGCGAGAAGTTCGTGGAGTTCGTCACCGTGGGCCTCATGATGAAGTCCGCCGTGTCGCCATCCGAGGAGTCGGCCTGCCAGACCTCGCCGTCTATCGTGATGCCGCTCATGTCCACCACGTCCTTCATGAAGCTCCACTCGTTGTAGTACGAGGCGGTGTACTCCTGCGTGGTGCTGAGCGTCTCGCCCACGGTGCAGCGCAGCGTGTAGGGCTTGAGGAAGTCGAGCTTGAGCTCGCCGCCGCTCTTGGCCTTAAAGTCGCTCACCTTCACCGTCCGGCCGGGCTGCGTGCCCGGCGTGAACACATCCACGATCTCGTCGGATACGCGCTTGCCGTCCTTGTCGTAGATGGCGAAGATATAATATGGGGTGTAGCCCGTGCCGGTCGTGCCGAGGTACTGCTGCTCAAAGAGCTTGCCCCACGAGTTGTCCTCGGTGTAATAGGGGGTGTACCCGGTCAGCCTGACCGTGCCGCTGCCCTCGATGTTGGGGTTATAGATGTTGCTGTTGGTGGTGGCGAGCTTGACATAGTTCGTCTTGACGTTGGTGGGCGGGGAGACCGTGGCGCTGTGGGAGCCTGTGGACAGCTTCGCGCCCGGATAGAGGTGCTCCTCCTTCACGTTCACATCGCCGTATCTTCCTTCTTCATAAACATAATGCGGCGAAGAATGCGCTGCACCGGGATACCTGCCGCAGTGCTCCTTGTCGATCTTGCGGGTCTCAAAGTAGCCGCCGCGGATGCTTACGCTGGGCGGCTGATAGTCGCGGCAACGCAGCGCGTTTGCACCGCCGAGGCCGAGGATGCGGCCGCCGTTGATGACCACAGTGCCGCTGTTCCAAGCATAAATAGCGTCCCGGTAATCGCCGC
>CAZVAB010000158.1:0-3636 GCA_964625045.1 uncultured Oscillospiraceae bacterium
GCACCTACTGTATAATGCGGATTTTTGCATTTATGCGGTGTTGCCTTAATTAAAACAACCGGATCCGTTCCAGGTCTGCCATTGTCATGGCAGTAATATGGATCTAGTCGCTCATACAGCCACTCGTAATCCATCACCTTTTCGATCTTCCGCAGCAGATGATCTGCCGGGACTAACGAATCTATGTCAATGATGATTGGCTCCCTGCGCGCATCTTTTCTCCAATCTTCCATAATTACACCCCCGTTTCCTTTATTATACCAGATACAGGAGCTTTTGGGAAGTTTTTTGACAGACTGATGCAGGGCCTGCGGTGGCAGGCCCTGCAAAGGGGGATATCATCGACCCAAATTTGCGTAATACGCTTCCAGCCAGGCAATGGTGTGGGTAGCCTCCTTGCCGATGTACAGCTGTTTATCTTGACCATCCAGGTCGTATTTCACGATATAAAGGGCATTTTCCATGTCGGTCTCATGAAGATCACCTGCACGCACATCCTGATACATCGCTTCCAGCAGACCCAGCTTGTTTTTGGTTGCGTGGATCGAAACGGTCATACTGTCCGGCAGTTTGTCCACATAACAATACCGGATGGCAGAGGCCGCCGCTTCCGGATCGCTGAAGCCCAGGATGGCCTGGGGCAGTTTCAGGAGCTGATCCACGCTGCTCTCCACCGCTTCGCTGTACAGCAAATAGTCTCGTACCACGGTGCGCCCATTTTTCAAGTTGTAGGTCAGATACAGATTGACATAGTGCCCCCGGACCTCATCATCGTATCTATGCTCCACGAAGGTCCGGTGGATCTGCTCAATCAGGGCCAGATCCTCCGGTGTGCGCAGCTCCCCATCGGCATAGCCATTGGCGCTGGAGCAGGAAAACCGCACGGTTTCCACATCTTCCGCCTCCGGCACATATCGGACGATGCCGAAAGCATCCAGCTTCGCCAGCCCCAGCGCCACCGCCAGGACCAATGCCAGCGCCCCGAGGCCTGCGAACGCCCGCTTGTGCAGCACCCGCACGGTGCGCTCCAAAAGCATCCGCCCGGTGAAATAGCCGATGAGGATGCCAATGGCCAGAAATACGGGCAGCAGTTCGCCCTCGATGGCAAACAGGGCGCAAAAAGCACCGGCGCACAGGGTATAGACCACCAGAAATACCGGCTCCAGCGCCTTGATCGTCAGGAAATCTCCGGCTTTTTCCAAGGCCCGGCGGCTATAAAGGACAAGCGCCAGGACCAGCAGTCCAATGCCCACCAGACCGAAGATGCCAAAGGTGATCCAGCCATTGTACAGGTCAACGCCCCTGGGCATACGGTCATTGAGGCTCGCGTATTTGAAATCAAACAGGTCGGTGCTTTCCATCATCAGCACCACGGGACAGAACAGCGAGAAGTTTCCGCCGCCGATGACCACGCCGGGCATTAGGGGCTGAAACACACTGTACAGGAACCACCACACCACATAGGCGAAGAAATTGATGATGCCATACACAGCTGTGCAGGCGAACCGATTGCCGGTGAGCATCATGCAGAGGGTGGCAAGGCCAAAGAAGTACACATAGGCCAGCATTACCCCCAGCAGCCACAGCAGCGCCATATACCACATGGCCCCCAGCTTGAACATCACAGCGACGGCTGCCGCCAAATTTGGCAGCAAAGAAAAGAGCAGTCCGGCGGTGACGTGGCTCCAGAACTGATGGGTGCGGCTGATGGGCATGGCGTGCAGCGCATTGCACAGCCGGGCATTGAACAAATCCCCGAACAGCAGCTGGGCGCTTAGAAATGCGTATCCCATATCGATCATGGCGAATATACGGATAAAGGTGTCGATGGACTTGACATTGTTGGAGACTACACCATTCAGGGCTGTGAGCATAATCAGCAGCGTCCAGATGGTGTACAGCACCCACAATGGCCCAAAGCGGGTGAGGTCCTTTTTCACCAGGGTGGGGTTACAGAATAATGTTCTTGACTTCATAATTCACACCTCCCAGTTCGTAAATGAAGATCTCCTCCAAAGAAAGGGGCAGAAGATCGTAGTATGTGGGGTTCATGGCGGTGACTTTTGCGGAAACTTCCTCTGCCGTGCCCCGGACAATGAGGGTCTTCATCCGCCCGGACTGGCTTTCGTGGAGAATTTCCAGCCCCTGGGGCACATCTCCCACCAGCTGCAGCTTCACGGTGCTGCCCTGCATATCCGCAAGGCTCCGCTCCAAAAGCATTTTTCCGTGGTCCATGATGCCCACATGATCGCAGATGTCCTCCAGCTCCCGCAGGTTGTGAGAGGAAATCAGCACCGTGGTCTGGTGCTCTGCAACATCCGAAAGGATCAAATTCCACACCTGCCGGCGCATCACCGGGTCAAGGCCGTCCACCGGCTCGTCTAAAATCAGCACATCCGGCCGGGTGCAGATGGTCAGGTGAAACGCCGCCTGCTTCTGCATACCCTTGGAAAAGCGGCGGATAGGGCCTTTCCTGGGCAGCTGGAACACATCGTACAGCCGCTGGAACGGGTCATCGTCAAAGTTCGGGTAAATACCTCTGTAGAACTTGCGCATTTCCTCCAACGATGCGGATGGGAAATAGAAAATATCGTCCGGGATATAGCCGATACGGCATTTCAGTGCTTCATTTTCATAAATGGGCAGGCCCTCCATGGTGATGGAACCGCTGTCCGGCCGGTAGACACCGGTTAGATGGCGGATGGCGGTGGATTTTCCCGCGCCGTTGGGGCCCACCAGTCCGTAGATGGAGCCCTTGGGCACAGTCATGGTCAAATCGTCCAGTGCCTTAAAGGTGCCGAAGGTCTTGGTGACATTTTTCATTTCAAGCATGGCGGTTTCCTCCTTCCTGAATGTAGCGGATGATCTGCGTGGTGTCGATACCCGTGTCTGCCAATGCGGCGACGGCATCATCCAGCGCCTGCCAAAGGGCGGGATCGGCACTTTTTTCCTGCCGGGGACAGACAAAGCTGCCCTTTCCGGGGACAGAGGCAATGAAGCCCTCGCTTTCCAGCTGCCGATAGGAGCGCTGGATGGTATTGGGGTTGATGGTCAGCTGGGTGGCCAGTTCCCGCACCGAGGGCAGCCGGTCGCCCTGCTGCAAAATACCGGAACGAATCTGCTCCCGCAGACCGTCACAGATCTGGGCGTAAATGGGCCGGGCATCCCGATAGTCCAGTGCTACCACAATTTGCTCCCTCCTTGTCAAAGTGTACTAACTGTACTAGCACAGTTAGTATAGCATCCTACACCCGCCCTGTCAATAGTCTGCTAAAATTTTTCACAGGATCATAGGGTTGCGCCATCTTAAACCTACGTCATCCCGAGCGCAGCCGAGGGATCTTGGCACTGATTTTACATAAAATGTTCCGGTAATGCGTAGATTTCTCGACTTCGCTGCGCTCCGCTCGAAATGACAAACTTTTTAGTGCGGTGGGGTGTGGTGACAGGGTAGTCATTGTACCTGATCGGCGGGGGCATGCCCCCGCCCTACATAGGAGGGATATTCGCCATTCTCCGCCCTATGTGGAGAATGAATGACCATGGGCGCAAATTGCACCACAGGGGCAGGTTTTACGCACCGAAAAAGGGGCTGTTGCAAAATTCGATTTTTGCAGCAGCCCTTTTTGCCGGTTC
>CAZVAB010000159.1:0-3631 GCA_964625045.1 uncultured Oscillospiraceae bacterium
TGGCGGAGTAGCAGGGATTTGAACCCTGGCACCCCTTCCGGGGCCTACGAGATTTCGAGTTTTACCCACTTCGCAGTACTCAGTGGAACATAGTGGAAGTTATCCGACTTTACCGGAAGATACAAACCATCGAAATTACGCTCAAAATTTTATCAAAGTCCGAAAAACCTAGGCTTCATGCGGATTTGAACCCACTTGAAAAAAGTGCGAAAAATCCGCCCAAAAGAGAGAATTAGGAGAGATTTCCCGCCCGTTGGAGAGAACGAGCGAGAGAGATTCCAGAAGCCTATCATCCATCCATGAAATATGTTGCTTCTGCCGCTGACAAAAAACAAAGCAGCAAAGGATGGATAAAAATGACGACCCTGTTGGAGTGCTATAAAATTCTTGAACAGTACCCGGACAGCATGACAAAAGACCAGTTCTACCGCATTGCTCACATCAGCAAGCGTCACGCAAAATACCTTCTGGATTCGGGACTTGTGCCTTGTCGCGATTCAGGCAAAAAGACCCGCCGCTATACGATTCAGACCTGCGATGTCGTTACCTTCCTGTGCGACCGTGAGGACAATCCCGACAAGTACAAAGCTCCCAAGGGGCTGTACATTGGGAACAGCGGCAAGGCAAAACGCCGCAGAGCAACCACCGAAATCATCCGCTTCCATTTTACAGAGTCGGAAAAGACCGGGCTGTACAAAGAGTGGGAACGGCTTGCCGCCAACTATGATGATCTTCTAACCACCTCTGATGTTACCGAGCTGACCGGCTACTCAGCACAGAGTATCCAGAGGTGGTGTAACCAGAAAATCCTCGTCGGATTCCAGATTCGAGGAAAGCTCCTTGTCCCAAGATTGTCCATCATCGAGTTTATGGCAGGCAATCGCGCAACGGATATCGCCAGAAAATCTCCCAAGCATCTTGAACTTCTCCGCACCTATGCGCAAGAATGCCACGAGGGTGCAATGACCATTACATACTAAACAGACAGGACTGCTCCACAATATCTTGTGAGGCAGTCCTGTTTGCTTAGATGCAAAGAATATTCTTCAAGTAATTATTCTTGACGGAACAATTATAGATCTTCTTCGTTTTTTAATTGTACCTTCGGAATAACCGAAAGAATCGCATCCTTTTCCTGTTCTTGTAAATAGACGGGGTTCAACTTTGATTTCGTGTAGCTTAAATAACTGTTTGAAGTTCTTTGGGTCAGCAAAGCCGTAAAAAATCTTTCCCAGCTAAAATATTGCAGACTATCCACGTATTTCTCCGGCGATTCCAGAATATCGTTGATTTCTCCATCTTCCAGTAATCCAGATTGAAGAATAAGCCATTCAAACGATTCCGGCAGATAGACATGAAAATTCGGCTGGATTGCAACCAAATCCATGATCCGTTCCATCTGCGACCCAAACGCCGCACCGTCTGCAATCACAAGAACCTCCTGCTTTTTTCCGTCCAACAGCAGTTTGAAAATGTTCGATTTTCCCCTTGCGGTTTTGCAGTCGATTCCGCTTTCTGTGCAAACGCTCCGAAAGAACTGGTATCCAGAATTAGAATCTTCCGTAAGCACTATTGCAGGCTTCAAGGTGCCTGTTCCCACCGGTTTTCCGTAGATTTGGAAAAACTCATTGTAGGTCTGCTTCAGATCTCCAAAATGTTTGGAAGTCCGAATTCCGTAAATTTCCGTTACACTGTACGGCAGTGTTTCCAGACTTTCTCTTGTAACGAGCACATAATAATTATCTGTTTTTTGAATCGCTGCCGCAAACTCTTTAGATGCTGTGAAAGTATTGCCTTCATCAACAAAAACAATGCTCTGTGAAAGACCTGCAAGCTGCTTTTCCCACTGCCGCCCGGAAAGCACTGCACAATTCCTTTCACATTGCAACGTGATACCGCTATCCGAGCCAAGCTCTTCATATTCCTGAATCATCTCTACAAGCGTTGTTTTGCCTGTGGCGCTATCTCCACGCAGAATCGTGATGTTCCGGCGTATTTCAAAATCAAACTTGATTTTCTTGTTCTGTACAATGACTCGATATGCTCCTACCATAAAGCATCCTCACACATAAAGTCCGGCAATCGGAATAAGCTCTTTCATCGAGTGAACGATCTGATTCGTATTCAAGATATGAATCGTAAACAGTTCATTTCCAAAATTCATAAGATGGCGGAGGTTGATGGTAACATCTTTTTCTTCTGCGATTTTTAAGAGCCACTTCGCGCAGTTATCTCCGCAAGTCGAGGCATTGAACACCTTATCCGGTTCGTTAGCGACAAGAATCAGCGTTTTTACACCACCAGACAACTGCACCGGAGGGATTTTTCCCAATACGGGACTGTCGATCACACCACCGTCCAGCACGGTGGAATGGTCTACGTCCTGTATCATCTCACGGGAAAGCGGTTCGGTGATCCACGCATCTTCATAAGTGTTCTTGAAATAGACTGCTGTATTGTAAATCACATTCGGCATATCACCGTAAAAAACATTGAGCATACAAGCATCTTCTCCTGTTACATCGGTTGACACTTTGATTATCACCATTGTAAGCGTTTTTTCTGGTGAATGTCAACCTATTTTTACGTTCATTTTTGAAGGAGGGATAGTTTTCCACATGAACAAGCACTCACAGTTGAAAATCCGAGGACACACCAAATGACGCTCGACTATTTCTATGGGCAATCGGGTGAACTGTTTTCCTACTTCCGCATCCCAAAGGCATTGTTTCAGGACAGCCGTTTTCGGCAGCTCTCCACAGATGCCCGGACGCTGTACGGAATCCTGCTTGACCGCATGAGCCTGTCGGTCAAGAACGGCTGGATGGACAAGCAGGGGCGGGTGTATATCATCTACACCGTCCGGGAAGTGCAGGAATCGTTCTGCTGCGCCGAGCACAAGGCGGTCAAGCTGTTCCGTGAACTGGAGCAAATCGACCTGATCGAACGCAAGCGGCGCGGTCTGGGCAGGCCCAGCCTGATCTACGTTAAGGACTTCACCACAGGACTGTCAAAAATGCACAATCTGAATTGCGCAAACAGCAATTCAGGCGTTGCCCAAAGCGCAGTTCAGGAGCCGCCAAAACCGCAAGCAAATAAGACTGATAAGAATAAGACAGAGATGAATAAACCTGATCCTATCCACTCAGGGGAGATTCGGGAACAGCTTGAGGATTATTTTTATCAGGCGTTGGAGGTCGAACTGTTGCTTCGGCTTTTCCCTGATGATGAGGACACCCTCTATCAAATCGTGGATTTACTGGTGGACACCTGTGCCACCAAGCGCAGGATGCTCCGAATCGCTGGAGATGATAAGCCTGCCGAGGTGGTACGCAGTCGGCTGAAGAAGCTGAATGCAGACCATATCCGCTTTGTGCTGAACAGCCTTGCCGAAAATTCTACCCCCGTGCGGAACATGAAGCAGTATCTTCTGGCATCGCTCTACAATGCGCCCACGACCATGAATCTACACTATCAGAACCTGACGAACCATGACTTTGCGCACGGTTCCCGAAAAGCGGGGTGATGTTATCAAAAAAGAAAATCCGAAATCAGAGCAGATCCAGCAGATTCATGTCAGCGAACTGTTTCCGTTCAAGAACCACCCGTTCAAAGTTCTGGACGATGATGC
>CAZVAB010000160.1:0-3532 GCA_964625045.1 uncultured Oscillospiraceae bacterium
CCAATTACATCAACCTTGGCCGTGAGTATATGTACACAGATAAGTTGAGTATGCATTGAATTTCATTCTATAAAGTGTTCAATTTGTTCTTGAAATTTACGGTTCAATTTGTTCTTGAAATTTACGATTTATAGTTTTATCGATTATTTTCTCATTTAGCAAACCGTGAAACGGGTGTATTTCTCAATCGTTATTTTCAACAATTTTTTAATTCCATTTCTGTGCAACATTCCAAATCGATTGTGTGAAAACACAGATTTGTTGACTTTTTCCCAATAAACCGTTATTCTAATAGCAAATGAATGATGTTAGAGTGCGGATATCCTGCCGGGTGCGAAAGTCAAATTCTGCAAAAATATTGTCTGTATTTTTGTAGGGTTTGTTTTTTTGCCGTACTGCGTCATCCCGGAGCTTTTTGCCCCGGTTCAATTGATAACAAAAGGAGTTATTTTTATGGGATTCTTTACGAAGCTTTTCGGCAAGTCCAATGATGCCATCTGCGCCCCTCTGGCGGGCAAGGCTGTCGCCATCAGCACCGTCTCCGATCCCACCTTTGGTGAGGAGATCCTGGGCAAGGGCATTGCCATCCAGCCCACCGACGGTAAAGTGGTCGCCCCCTGCGACTGCACCGTTGACATGATGTTCGAGACCGGTCACGCTGTCAGCCTTGTGGCAGACTTTGGTGCCGAGATCCTGATCCATGTGGGTCTGGACACTGTTAACCTCAAGGGCAAGCACTACACCATCCACGCCCACTCCGGCGACAGGGTCACCAAGGGCCAGCTGCTGATGGAGTTTGATGTGGAAGCTGTTAAGGCCGAGGGCTATGACGTGATCACCCCTGTAATCGTCTGCAACAGCGGCGACTACACCACCTTCACCACCCACATTGACCAGGATGTGACCCAGGGCGATGTGATCATCGAGCTGGCAAAGTAAATCCCCCGAAAGGAAGTTGAACCATGAAACAAGGCACCGGATTACCGGTTTATTCCAATGTTGCCATCGGCCCCGCCGTTGTCTACCAGAAGGCGCAGACCTGCGCTTCTGTCACCGTTGGCACACCTGCTGAGGAGCAGGCGAAGTTCGATGCCGCCTGCGTTACCGCCAAAGAGCAGCTGTCCGCCCTGTATGAGACCGCAAAGGTGGAATTGGGCGAAGAACAGGCTGCCATCATCGAAGTGCAGATGCTGATGCTGGACGATCTGGACTATTTGGAGTCCGTCCAGGGTGAGATTGCCGGGGGCACTCCCGCCGGCGAAGCTGCCCAGGGCTGCGGCGAAGCCATCGCCCAAGTCTTTGCATCCCTGGACGACGAATACATGAAAGCCCGCTCCGCGGACATTCGGGACGTATCCCGGCGTGTTGCCGGAATTCTTTCCGGGGCGGAGGAATTTCACCTGCCCGACGGTCATTTTATCTTAATAGCGGAAGATCTGGCCCCCAGTGAGACCATCCAGCTCCCCCGGGAGCGGATCCTGGCCTTCGTCACCCAGCAGGGTTCCTCCAGCAGCCACACCGCCATTCTCGCCAGAATGCTGAATATCCCCTCCCTGGTCCAGGCAGACATTGACCTGGAAGAAGCCAGGAACAGCGCTGTGTGCGCTGTGGACGGCTTTACCGGTGAATGGTTCCTGGATCCCATCGAGGAAGTTCTTTCACAGCTGAAGGTCAAGCAGGAGGCTGCTGCCAAGGATCGTGCCGCTCTGGAAGCCTACCGCGGCCGTGAGAGCATCACAAAGTCCGGCAAGAAGATTCTGCTGTGCGCCAACATCGGCTGCCCTGAGGACGCGGAAGCCGCCATGGCCAGCGATGCAGAAGGCGTGGGCCTGATGCGCAGCGAGTTTTTGTACTTAGGCCGTGATACCCTCCCCACCGAGGAAGATCTGTTTGATGCTTACCGCCGGGTGGCCGAGACCATGCAGGGCAAGCCTGTGGTCATCCGCACGCTGGACATCGGCGCTGACAAGCAGGTGGAATACATGGACCTGCCTGTTGAAGAAAATCCCGCTCTGGGTCTGCGTGGTCTGCGGATCTGCCTGACCAGAGAAGAGATCTTCCGTCCCCAGCTACGGGCCATTTACCGGGCATCCGCATACGGCAATCTGAACATCATGTTCCCCATGGTTGCCGCTGTTTGGGAGCTGCAGGAGGCCAAGGCTCTGTGCGCCCAGGTGCGTGAGGAGCTGACGGCTGAGGGCATTGCCATTGGCGAAGTTCCCATCGGTGTGATGATTGAGACCCCCGCCGCCGCTGTTCTGGCTGGCGAGCTTGCAAAGGAATCCGACTTCTTCAGTGTCGGCACCAACGACCTGACCCAGTACACGCTGGCTGTGGACCGTCAGAACGCCCACCTGGGCCGCTTCTACGATCCCCACCACCCTGCCGTTCTGGCTCTGATGGGTCACATCGCAAAATGCGCACAAGATGCTGGCATTTGGGCTGGCATTTGCGGTGAGCTGGGTGCTGATTCCACCCTCACAGAAACCTTTATTAAAATGGGCTTTACCGAGCTTTCCATGTCCGCCGGTCGGATCTTGGAAACCCGGAAGCTGGTTTGCGAAAGCGAGGTGTAACGAATGCAGACATTTACTCATACCATCGCTGACCCCATGGGTCTGCACGCACGTCCCGCCGGTATGCTGGTCAAGGCCGCTGCTGCTTATCAGAGCAGCATCACCATCACCGCTCCCACCGGCACTGCTGACGCAAAGCGGATCATGGCTGTGATGCGTCTGGCTGCCAAGCAGGGTCAGGAGCTGACCGTCACTGTGGACGGCGCTGACGAAGCAGCAGCCGCCGAAAGTCTGAAGGCTTTCCTTGCGGAAAACCTCTGATCTGACAACATTGTTTGAAAAGAGCGTACGCTCTTTTCATGTCAGCTAAGCTGACATACGCGCATCCCTAGCCGTTGTGGGCCAACGGTCTACTCAAAGCGATTCTCAAAATTAGAATTAGGAGGATTTTTCTGTTATGATGAAAAAACTTCAAAAACTGGGTAGCGCTCTGATGCTGCCCGTCGCTGCTCTGCCCATCTGTGGTATCCTGATGGGTCTGGGCTACGCATTTGCTCCCGCAGCCATGGGTGCTGCCGGTGCAACTGAAGGTTTTGCTTACTCCCTGGGTCTGTTCCTGATCAAGGCCGGCGGCGCTCTGATCGACAACATGGCAGTCCTGTTCGCAGTTGGCGTTGCTGTTGGCCTGGCCAAGGAAAGCAACGGAACTGCCGGTCTGGCTGGCCTGATCTCCTGGCTGATGATGACCACTCTGGTGGGCGCTGCTGGCGCTATCATCCCCGACCTGATCAAGGACAACAAGACTTGGGAAGTTGCTTACTCCAAGATCGCTAACCCCTTCACCGGCATCCTGGCCGGTATCATCGGTGGTCTGTGCTACAACAAGTTCAAGGACACCAAGCTGCCCGATGTTCTGGCATTCTTCTCCGGCAAGCGCTCCGTTGCGATCGTGACCGGTCTGGTTTCCATCGTCGTGTCCGCTGTCCTGATGTTTGTCTGGCCCGTCATCTTCAGCG
>CAZVAB010000161.1:0-3464 GCA_964625045.1 uncultured Oscillospiraceae bacterium
TAATTAACATGAGAATCACTGAATTGTTTGACAACGGTCAGTTTGTCGTTACCGCAGAAGTTGGCCCTCCCAAGGGTTTCCACATCGAGCACATGGTGGAAGAAGCAAAGCAGAACCTGTCCGGTATCACCGCCGTCAATGTCACCGACAACCAGTCCTCCGTCATGCGCCTGGGCAGCCTGGCTACCTGTAAGGCTCTGAAGGATGCTGGCCTGCTGCCCATCTATCAGCTGACCTGCCGTGACCGCAACCGTATGGCGCTGGAGTCCGACCTGCTGAGCGCTGCCATGTTCGGCATCGACAACATCCTGTGCCTGACCGGCGACCACACCAAGATGGGCGACCATCCCGGCGCAAAGCCCGTGTTCGACCTGGACTCTGTCTCTCTGCTGCACACCGTGTGCCAGCTGGAAAAGGGCGTTGATCTGGGCGGCAATGCATTGGTGGGCGAGCCTCCCAAGTTTGCCAAGGGCGCTGTGGTGTCCCCCTGCTCCGACTCCGTGGACGCACAGCTGGCAAAGATGGAGCGCAAGGTCATGGCCGGTGCGGACTACTTCCAGACCCAGGCCGTGTTCGAGCCTGAAAAGTTCATTGCTTTCATGGAGAAGGCAAAGCAGTTCGGCAAGCCCGTGCAGTTGGGTGTCATCATCCCCAAGGGCGCCGGTATGTGCAAGTACATGAACAAGAACGTGGCAGGTGTCCATGTGCCCGACGAGATGATCGCTCGTCTGGCTGCTGATCCTGAGCGTGCCAAGGCCGGTGTCACCGGTGTGGAGATCGCCGCAGAGATCATCAAGGCCTGCAAGCCCTATTGCCAGGGTGTTCATATCATGGCTCTGGGTTGGGAGAGCAAGGTCCCCGCTCTGCTGGAAGCTGCCGGCATCTGATCATAAACCTTACAAGGCACCGAATTCCGAAAACGGAATTCGGTGCTTTTTTGTAGATTGTTCTTGCAAATGAAACCGGTTTCGCATATAATGAAACCATTAGATGGAAGGTGAAAAGCATGAAACCCTGGCAGCATTTTAAAACCATAACCCGGCATCGGCTCATCGTAATGGAGGGCTGCTTCAAGGTGGGGCTCTACTGGCGTGGGCTGACCCACGACCTTTCCAAGTATTCCCCCACGGAGTTTTGGGCGGGGGCCCGGTATTACCAGGGCACCTGCAGCCCCAATACGGCGGAGCGGCGGGAAAACGGCTATTCCCTGGCCTGGATGCACCACAAGGGCCGCAACCGTCACCACTATGAATACTGGACGGATCTGAACATGGAAACGAAGCAGTATGAGCCGGTGTATATGCCCCGGCAGTATATGGTGGAACAGATCATGGACCGCCGGGCGGCGTGCGTGGTCTATCAGGGGAAGAACTACACCGATGCGTCGGCCCTGACCTATTTCCAGAAAGGAACGGAGCAGAACCGGATGCACCCGGAAAATAAAAAGGAACTGGAATTCCTTTTGACCCTGCTGGCCCGGCAGGGCGAGCAGGAGACGTTTCGCTATATCAAAAATCATGTACTAAAGGGGGAACCCTTCCCCTGGAAAACGGAGGAATAACAATGGCTGCAAGTTGGCTGAAAGACGCGGTGTTTTATGAGATCTATCCTCAGTCCTTTTATGACAGCAACGGGGACGGCATTGGCGATATTAACGGCATCGCCCAGAAGCTGGACTATGTGAAGAGCCTGGGCTGCAACGCCATCTGGCTGAATCCCTGCTTCGACTCCCCCTTTAAGGATGCTGGCTATGATGTGCGGGATTACAAAAAGGTAGCACCCCGCTATGGCACCAATGAAGACCTGAAAAATCTCTTCGCCCTGGCCCATGAAAAGGGCATCCGCATTCTGCTGGATCTGGTTCCCGGTCACACCAGCGAGGAAAATGCCTGGTTTCAGGAGAGCGGCAAGGCAGAGGAAAATGAATATTCCGGCCGCTATATCTGGACGAACAATGCCTTCGCCCGGGGGGATGGAATGCCCTTCATTGGCGGCGAAATGCCCCGCAACGGCACTTATATCATCAATTTCTTCAAGAGTCAGCCGGCCCTGAACTACGGCTACCGGGAGATTCGTGAGCCCGCATGGCAGATGCCCATTGACCACCCGGACTGTATCGCCACCCGGGAAGCCATGAAGGATGTGATGCGCTTCTGGCTGGATATGGGCTGCGACGGCTTCCGGGTGGATATGGCGGACTCCCTGGTGAAAAACGATGGGGAAGAGAAGCTGGCGACCATGGAAGTCTGGAAGGATCTGGCAGGTACGATCCATGCCGAGTACCCGGAAGCGGCGCTGGTGTCCGAGTGGAACAAGCCCCGGCAGGCCCTGAACTGCGGCTTTGATATGGACTTTTTCCTGGATTGGAGGGGAAATGGCTATTCCATTTTGCTGCGGGACTATGATATCCCCAAGTTCGGCGGGGAAGTAACGGAGAATAACAGCTATTTCAAGGTCTCCGCCACCCGGGATATCTCCCGGTTTCTGGAGGATTACCTGCCCCAGTACAATGACACCAGAGACAAGGGCCTGTGGTGCCTGATCACCGGCAACCACGATACCCTCCGGGTGGCACCGATGCTGGATGACCGGGAGCGGCGGCTGGCATACAGCTTCCTGTTCACCATGCCCGGCGCACCGTTCCTGTACTACGGTGACGAGATCGGGATGCCCTACCGCTGGGTCAAGACCAAAGAAGGCGGCTATCAGCGCACCGGTTCCCGAACCCCCATGCAGTGGAGCAATGAGAAGAATCTCGGCTTCTCCACGGCATCGGAAGAGCAGCTTTATCTGCCGGTGGGGGAGATGGAGCACGCACCCACGGTGGCCCAGCAGGAAAATGATCCGGCATCGTTCCTGAATTTCATGCGCTCCATCATCGCTCTGCGGAAGGAAGAGGCGGATCTGGGCAATTACAGCCCCTTTGCGGTGTATTCCGCGGTACCCGGTTCCCGGCTGTTTGCCTACAAGCGGGGCAAGCTGCTGCTGGCAGTGAACCCCTCCGGGGAGGAATTGGATCTGGAGCTGGATGGATCTTATGAATGTATCTATTCCATCGGAAGCCATAAGATCGGAGAAAAAACGCTGAAATTGGGGGCACAGTCCTTTGTCGTGCTGAAGCCCAACGCATAAAACTGTATTTCCGGGGCAAGCTGCCCTTGCCCCGGAAAAATTTTTCAAAAAAGAGAAAAAACTTCTTGACTTTTTGAAGGAATTGCGTATAATAATATCCGTGCTTGAGAGCACGGCAAATATAGAGGATTTGTGTAACGGTAGCACACCGGACTCTGACTCCGTTTGCGGGGGTTCGAATCCCTCATCCTCTGCCAAGAACGCCTGACCACGTTGTGGTCGGGCGTTTTTTCGTTGTTGAGCGGGGACTTGAACCAACATAGCGCTGATTTGTATATTGTAAGCGTAAAACCTACCAGCGACTTGCAGTGAGCTCGCCGGTATGAAACAAT
>CAZVAB010000162.1:0-3463 GCA_964625045.1 uncultured Oscillospiraceae bacterium
CTTTGCAACCTACCTTGGCAGCTTGACCGGAGTTGCGGCACTGGTGTATCTGCTGATCGTGGTGCTGCAAAAGCTGATTGTTGGCATTGATGTACCGGGTTACGCCACCATTATCGTGCTGATCCTGCTGCTGGGCAGTATGCAGCTTTTCTGCATCGGCATCATCGGTGAATATGTGGGCCGGACCTTTGAGCAGAGCAAGCACCGTCCCATTTATCTGGCAAAAGAGGTTTTGACCTACGACGAAACGTAAAAAGAGGGCTTCGGAAATTCCGAAGCCCTTCATTTTTGGGATATTATTCCTTGTCGGCCTTCTTGGCGGCCTTGGCCTTTGCCTTGGCAGCCTGTGCCTTCTTGGCTTCGTCCTTGCTGCGCTCGGCGGCGGACTCATTGGTGGACAATGCCCACTTTGCGAACTCGATGCGCACCTGATCGGCACCGGTCTCCAGAACGAATTTATCTTCCTTCACATCGATCACCTTGCCGGTGATACCGCCGATGGTGGTGATCTTGTCGCCAGTCTTGATGCTGGAACGCAGTTCCTCGGCTTCCTTCTTCCGCTTATTTTCGGGACGGATGAGCATGAAGTAGAAAATAACGACCATGATGACCAGCATCAGGACAGTGCTCATCAGGCTTGCACCGCCGCTTGCGCTGGTATCCGCTGCTTCTGCGAGAAAATGAAACATTTGAGAAAAACTCCTTTTTCGTAGATATCGTGACTATTATATCACTATTGCCATAAATTGCAAGGGTAAATTAGATCCTTCTGCCAAGTTTAACAGAATATTCACGGCGGAAAGCATCGAAAGTGCCCTCGTCCAGGGCGTTGCGGATCTTTTCCATGAGCTTATTGTAGAAATACAGGTTGTGCATGACGGAAAGGCGCATGGCAAGCATCTCTTCTGCCACGAACAGATGACGGATATAGGCTCTGGAATACCGCCGGCAAACCGGGCAGTCGCAGTGCTCGTCAATGGGCCGCTCGTCCAGCTGGTACTTGGCGTTCTTCAGATTGATGGCACCCTCCCAGGTGAAGAGCCTTGCGTGGCGGGCGTTTCTTGCGGGCATGACGCAGTCAAAGAAGTCCACACCCCGGGCAACCGCCTCAATGATGTTGCTGGGCGTACCCACACCCATAAGGTAGCGGGTCTTGTTCACAGGCATATGCTCTTCCACGGCTTCGATGATATCGTACATCTCCTCCGCTGTTTCACCCACAGCCAGACCGCCGATGGCGTAGCCGGGCAGATCCAGCTCCGCAATGCGCTTCATGTGATCCACACGGATATCCCGGTAAGTGCCGCCCTGGTTGATGCCCCAGAGCATCTGGTGAGGATTGACGGTATCTGGCAGAGCATTCAGCCGGGCATTTTCTGCCTTGCAGCGCACCAGCCACCGATAGGTGCGGTCCACGCTGTCCAGCACATATTTCCGGGGTGCGGGGTTTTCGATGCACTCGTCAAAGGCCATGCAGATATCAGAGCCAAGGTTCGACTGGATCTGCATACTCTCCTCCGGGCCCATGAAGATTTTATGACCGTCGATGTGGGAAGAGAAATACACGCCCTCTTCCTTGATCTTTCGCAGAGAGGACAGGCTGAACACCTGGAATCCGCCGGAGTCCGTTAGGATGGGGCCATCCCAGGTCATGAACTTATGTAGGCCGCCCATTTCCCGGACCACTTTGTCCGTGGGACGCAGGTGCAGGTGGTAGGTGTTGGACAGTTCCACCTGGCAGCCGATGTTTTTCAGGTCTTCGGCGCTAAGCGCGCCCTTGATGGCACCCTGGGTGCCCACGTTCATAAACACCGGAGTTTGGACCGTGCCATGGGCGCAGGTAAATTCGCCCCGGCGGGCCTTTCCTTCCGTTTTCTTTAATTCAAACATTGTTAATTCTCCTATCATCCCATATCATGGTTTTGTTCAGGTCTTGAAGCTTGCCCTCATAGACCGTGTGAACGCCGGGAATTTTCGTGAAATCTTCGGGGCGTGCCATCATTGTCCCATTGGGAAAACGGCAAATTTCGCAGCGGTCAAGCATTGCAGCCACAAAATGGCTGCAAGTATAGCGCCGGTCAAAGGTTTTACGCAGTCTAAAATACCGAAGGCCGCAGCCGATAAAATCATATCGATATTCCCGTGCGTTGGAAATGAACACATCCAGTTCCCTTTCCAGTTGCTGGAATTGCTCCTGCGTTACGGTAAGGGACAGGATACGGCATTGGGTTTCGGAAAACCGGGTAAAAAACGCCCCATTAGGCTGCTCCACCACAAATCCGCCGTTTAGAAAATTGCGAACACTTCGCCTGCCAAAGCTGTACATTTCCCGGCAATCCGGGTGCAGTGACAGCATCACATGGCTGTAATAGAAATGGGTCATCCGGGATACCAGCTTCCCCGGAACCGTGCCGGAATTAGACAAAATGATGTAGATCTCTTTTTCCATCCGTTATCCAATGAACATGGCATCGCCAAAGCTGAAGAAACGGTAACGCTCCCGGACGGCTTCTTCATAGGCCGCCAGGACATTGTCCCGGCCCGCAAAAGCGGAGACCAGCATTACCAGAGTGCTTTCCGGCAGGTGGAAATTTGTAATGAGCGCATCCATGGCCTTGAAGGTGTAGCCGGGATAGATGAATATCTCCGTCCACTTGGACTTGGCTTCAAAGCTGCCATCTTCGTTGACCAGGCTCTCCAGCGTCCGGCAGGAAGTAGTGCCCACGCAGATGATCCGTCCCCCCGCCTGCTTCGTCCGGTTCAGAACGGCGGCGGTCTCCTCGGAAATCATGCAAAGCTCTGCGTGCATATGATGGTCGGTGATCTCATCGGCCTTCACCGGGCGGAAGGTGCCAAGGCCCACATGGAGGGTGACAAATGCGGTGGTCACACCCTTGGCCCGGATCTTTTCCAGCAATTCGTTGGTAAAGTGCAGCCCGGCGGTGGGAGCGGCGGCGGAGCCAACTTCCTTGGAATACACGGTCTGATACCGCTCCTGATCGGCAAGCTCTGCCTTGATGTAAGGGGGCAGGGGCATTTTGCCCAGCCGCTCCAGCACTTCCAGGAAGATGCCCTCATAGTGGAATTCCACCACCCGGTTGCCGTCCTCCCGGACTTCCACCACCGTAGCGGTCAGTTCGCCGTTACCGAAAATGACTTCGTTGCCCACCTGCATCTTCCGGCCGGGCTTGCAAAGGCACTCCCACTTCTTCTCCCCCAAATCCCGCAGCAGCAGCACTTCCACCGCACCGCCGGTGGGACGGTGGCCCAGAAGCCGGGCAGGCAGAACTCGGGAGTCGTTCATCACCAGGCAGTCGCCGGGGCGAAGATAGTCGATAATATCGTAAAAATGTTTATGTGTCCGCTCCCCTGTCTGCCGATCCAGCACCAAAAGCCGGGAAGTGTCCCGCTTTTCCAGGGGTGTCTGGGCGATCAGCTCTTCCGGAAGGTCATACCAAAAATC
>CAZVAB010000163.1:0-3452 GCA_964625045.1 uncultured Oscillospiraceae bacterium
TACAGGGCGGCAGCTTCCATTTCCAGAGCCATGACACCCATCTTCTTCTGGTTGTACAGGGTATCCAGACCTGCGGGCACTTCCGCATGGTCGCCGTAGAACACATCGGAGGAGTTCACATTGCCCACATGGTAGGGAGTGCCACAGTTCTTGGCAGCTTCCACAGCGGCGCTGAGGAGCTCAAAGTTCGCAATGGGGGCGAAGGTGCCGGGGAAGTGGAACTGGTGGGCAAAGTTGGAATCGGTGCAGGCTCCCTGGGCGATGACCAGGTCATACAGCTTGATATTCTCCTGGATGGCACCGGCGGAGCCAACACGGATGATATTCTCCACGCCGTAGAAATTGAACAGCTCATGGGAATAGATGCCGATGGCGGGCATACCCATGCCGGAAGCCATGACGGACACCTTCACGCCCTTGTAGTAACCGGTGTAGCCGTTGACACCACGGACACCGTTGACCAGCACGGGGTTTTCCAGGAAGTTTTCAGCGATAAACTTTGCACGCAGAGGATCACCGGGCATCAGCACGGTTTTGCCAAAGCCGATCTCGTTCTGCACATTGATATGAGGGGTTGCAGGGAAGTTAGACATTTTATTATCCTCCAAAAAACAATTATAAATTAGTAATTAGTACGTTCCGTCGTTTTCCAGGCCCTTGGCGATTTTGACGACACGGGAAGTGCCCAGGCGGGAAGCACCCAGCTGAATGAACTTTTCCGCATCCTCCAGGCTGGAAATGCCGCCAGCGGCCTTGATCTTCACATGGGGCGCAACATGGGCAGCGAACAGCTCCACATCATGGAAAGTCGCGCCGGCCTTGGAAAAACCGGTGGAAGTCTTGATATAGTCTGCGCCGGAGTCGGAAACGCACTTGCACAGGGCGATCTTCTCTTCATCGGTCAGCAGGCAGGTCTCGATGATGACCTTCAGCAGCTTGCCGTGGCAGGCCTGCTTGATGGCAGCGATCTCAGACGTGATCTGCGCCCACTTGCCCTCCTTGGCCCAGCCGATGTTGATGACCATATCCACCTCGTCCGCACCGTTGGCAACGGCATCGGATGCCATGAAGCACTTGGCGGCGGTGGTGGCATAGCCATTGGGGAAGCCAATGACGGTGCAGATAGCCAATTTCTCCCCCACATATTCCTTTGCCTGCTTGACAAAGGAAGCGGGGATGCAGACGGACGCGGTATGATACTTCATACCGTCGTCACAGATGCCCTTGATATCGGCCCAGGTGGCAGTCTGTGCCAGCAGAGTATGGTCGCACTTGGCGAGGATCTCGGAAATTTCCATATTAAATTCTCCTTTTCGTATGTATGGTTTCAACGGTTTCCGTGGAGCTTGATGCGTTTTTTCTCCCGGATACCGGTGATGTAACATTTATGGCACACGGCAATGTAGCTGTCATTGCCGCCCAGCACCACCTGTGCGCCCTGGGTGACGATATGGCCCGCACCGTCGATCCGGGCGTTGATGATGGCCTTGGCACCGCAGTCGCACATGGTCTTGATCTCTTCGATCACATCCGCCAGCTCCATCAGCCGCCGGGAGCCGGGGAACAGGCGGGTCTGGAAGTCGGTGCGCAATCCGAAGCACAGCACCGGTATCCCCCACTCGTTGACAATGGAGCGGAGCTGATCGATCTGAGCTTCCTCCAAAAACTGGCACTCGTCCACAATGACCACATGGCATTTGCCCTTTCGTGTGTCGCAAAACCGCTGAAATACATCCACCTGGGGGCCGATGACTTCCACCCTGGCTTCCAGACCAATGCGGCTGCGCAGAACGTCCACACCGTCCCGGGTGTCCGCACTGGGCTTGATGAGCCAGACGGACAAACCATTTTCCTCGTAATTATACTTGGTGATCAGCGCCTGGGCCGTTTTGCTGGAGCCCATGGCACCGTATTTGAAATAAAGTTTGGCCATCTTTCTCTCTCCTCCCGGTTTTGTCCTAATATTGTACCAAAGAAGCGGCAGATATGCAAGGGTTTTTTAGCAGGATAACCAAGCTATCCCCATGAGCGCGCAAAAATCCCCCGCCGGTACGGCGGGGGTTCTTACAGTTTAGCCGAACACGCTCAGCAGGAAACCTGCGGCGATGGCAGAGCCGATAACACCGGCAACATTCGGGCCCATGGCGTGCATGAGCAGGAAGTTGGAGGGATTGGCTTTCTGGCCCTCGGTATTGGCAACACGGGCTGCCATGGGCACAGCGGACACACCGGCGGAGCCGATGAGGGGATTGATCTTACCGCCGGACAGGAAGTACAGCACCTGGCCCCCCAGCAGTCCGCCTGCGGTGGACAGGCAGAACGCCACAACACCCAGGACAATGATCAACAGTGTCTGACCTGTCAGGAAGTTGGAGCCCACCATGGTAGCACCCACGGAGGTGGAGAGCAGAATGGTGATAATGTTCATCAGGGCATTCTGCATGGTGTCGCTCAGGCGGTCGGTAACGCCAGTCTCCTTCATCAGGTTGCCGAACATCAGGCAGCCGATGAGGGCAGCGGTATCGGGCAGCAGCAGTGCCACGAAAATGGTGACCAGGATGGGGAAAATGATCTTTTCCGCCTTGGAGACGGTACGGGTCTGCTCCATCTTGATCTTGCGCTGCTTTTCAGTGGTCAACAGGCGCATGATGGGGGGCTGGATCATGGGGATCAGCGCCATGTAGGAGTAAGCTGCCACGGCGATAGCACCCAGCAGATGGGGAGCCAGCTGTGTGGTCAGGAAGATGGCGGTGGGGCCATCCGCACCGCCGATGATGCCGATGGCGGCAGCTTCCAGAGCCGTGAAGGCACCGGTTGCCCGGGCGGCAAAGAAAGCGGCAAACACGCCCAGCTGGGCAGCTGCTCCCATGAACATACTCTTGGGATTGGACAGCAGCGGGCCGAAGTCCGTCATGGCACCCACGCCCATGAAGATCAGGCAGGGGTAGATACTGGTCTTGACACCGATGTAGAAGAAGTCCAGCAGGCCGCCCTCCCGGAGGATGGCACCGTAGCTGTGATAAGCTTCATTGCCCTCCTCCATAAAGGCGTTCCACAGATCCTGATGATACAGTCCCGCACCGGGCAGGTTGGTCAGGATGCAGCCAAAAGCGATGCCGCACAGCAGCAGGGGCTCAAACTTTTTCACGATGGCCAAATACAGCAGCAGGCAGCCGATGGCAAGCATCACGGCATTCTGCCAGCCCATTTGTCCGAAGAAACCGGAAATGATGGTGGCAAAGCCGGAATCATTCCACAGTTTCAGGAGAATTTCACCAACATTGATCATGGGACTCCTCCTTAGCCGATGACTACCAACGGTGCGTCGGTGTCAACGGTCGCACCCTTGGTGACCAGCACCTGGTTGACAGTGCCGGACTTGGGGGCCATGATCTCATTTTCCATCTTCATGGCTTCCAGGATCACCAGCACATCACCCTCCTTCACCGCCT
>CAZVAB010000164.1:0-3422 GCA_964625045.1 uncultured Oscillospiraceae bacterium
AAGAAAAAATTGTTTGATTTACTAAAATTTCACACCGCCCGATTTTTTCTCTTGCGTGTATACCGATCCTGTGCTATTATGTGAGTACAGTCACTATAGAAATCACAACTGCAAGCACATTTGATGTGTGACAGTGACACTTTTTTACAGTCTGCGACCGCTTTCCCCCCAAGCGCAAAAAAAGCAGAGCGGCCAATGCCGCTCTGCCCGGTCAATAGATCAGTTTTCCAGTAATGGGAAGCCCCGCTTCCACTTTCTTCACAGTCGTGCTTACGATATCTTCCGCGGTCTTGCGCAGACCCATGGACAGTGTGGTGGAGATGATCTTCTCCCGTTCTTCTTTTCCAACGCTGTACAGCTTCAATGCGCAGTCCAGAAAGCGGGTGATCTTATCCTCGATGGTAAAGTACATATCACAGGGCACAGCCATATAGCCCCGGATCATACTGGCGGAGGCGATCTCCATTTCATAAAAATCCCTGGCCCTGGCTTCCGGCTGATATGGCGCAAATACCTGGAAGAGCCGCTCGGACATGACACGGTAGATGTACAAACTGGTGGTGGGAAGCGAATAGGCAGCCACATACAGCTCCCGTAGCTGCTCCGTCATCTCCGCCGTGTACAGCTCCAGCGCACCCTCCACCGCGCAAACCAGCATCGGATCATCTGCCCCGCTGATCTGCTGTGCCAGATCATACTGGCCCACAAAGATCCACTTTACCAATTCCAGCAGCAATGCCTCTTTGCTGGCGTAGGCCCGGAAGAATGAACTTGGCGTCATTCCAGCGCCCCGGGCGATCTCCGCCGTTGTGGCTCCCTCATATCCGTTTTGCAGGAACTGATTTACAGCGGAGCGCAACATCTTTTGCTGGGTCAGCAAGCCACTGGGCTGTTTACCTCTGGGTGGCATATCATTACCCCTTTCTGTCAGTGTAATTGTGATTTCAATCACATTATATCATGAACACATTTGAATTACAAGCACATTCTTTTTTAATTTTTATCATTTTCAGCAATAGCAAACCCATTCAAGGAGGACACCAACCATGTGCGATATCAAAATTCTTGTGGCAGATGCCGATGCCGATTCAAGACAGCTGCTCGTCAACACCATCCAGAAGGAGGCAGACCTGACAGTGGTCGCACAAACCGGCGACGGTGCCCAATTGCTGCAATTATGCCAGCAGAACCAGTGCGACATCGTGGTCATGGAACTGGTGCTGTCCACCATTGATGGGCTGGAGGTCCTGGCACAGCTGGGGCATTGCGATCACAAGCCGAAGATTCTGGTGCTTTCCAGCTTTGCCAACAGCCGCCTTACCAAACCCAGTATCCAGAGCGCTGCCGATTACTTTATGCTGAAGCCCTGCAATCTCCGGGCCGTGGTGGAGCGAATTCATCAGTTATCCAAAAATACATCCCTGGTAGAGAACGACCCCCAGGATATCAGCACCATCGTCACCGCCACCTTGCAGCAGCTGGGTGTCCCCGTCCATATCCAGGGCTACCAGTATCTGCGGGACGCCATCACCATGGCAACCACTGACGCGGCCACCCTGAACGCTGTCACAAAGATCCTCTATCCCACCGTCGCCAAGCACCACCGCACCACCGCTTCCCGGGTGGAGCGTTCCATCCGTCATGCCATTGAGGTGACCTGGGACAAGGGCAACTGGAACACCTTGCAGCAGTTATTTGGCTATACCATATCCAATTCCAAGGGAAAGCCCACAAATTCGGAATTCATCGCCCTGATTGCTGATAGATTACAGCTTCGAATCCGCTCCGGCGAATACACGCCTTATTAAAAATATCCCGCAACGGCAAAGCCGTTACGGGATACCCCTGTTCTGTTTTATTCGTAAGAGAATGCGCTTCCTGTGGGGATGATGCCCACATAGCTGTTGCCGATGCCCTGCTTCAGAGGTGTGCCATCCGCCAGGGTAAAGGTCAGGGGGCCGTTTTCCTTCTCATGGTGCCATTTGATGGGAATGATCTTACCGCCGCAGGCAAAGTAACCGTCACCCTCTCCCATCAGGTCCGCAATGTGATAAACGCCCTCATTGGTATTTCTGGCAAACAGAGTGAACACATTGGTGTAGCTGTTGACTTCGCCAGTATTGCCGTCCACCATCTTCTTGCCATACTGGTGGTACTCGTACTTTCCGGTGGCTGCGTCATAGCGCATGGTGGTGGTCTTATTACCGGTGAAGAAGCTCATGTTGATGGTTTCCGCCTTTTCACCGCCGGTGGGGGTGCCGTCCGCCTGGAATTGCAGACCACGATCCATATCCGCAGACGCGGTGAGGGAATACTTGCGCTTCAGCGCCAGATTTTTCAGCTTCTCCGTATTCAAAAACAGCGTGTGCTCCCTGGCATAGCCGCTGTTCAGGCGGTCCTGATCCCGGTAATACGCACCGCCGTTGTTTCCGTCCAGTGCGCTCATATTGTCTACCCCGGCCTCTTTCAGATCCGCCAGCACCACATTGCTGCCTCCGGCATACACCACAATGGCATCATACGCCTGGGCCAGATCAATAAAATTGTACCGCAGGCTGCGCACAGGCCCCAGCTTCTTCACGGTGTTCAGATCCGTCACCAATGCCAGGCATCGGGTGGCCATCTCGTTGACCAGCATCTCAAAGACAATATCCGCTTCGTTCACGCCACAGTGGGGCAGCGCACTCTTGGAGTTATTGATGGATACCAGGAAGGGTCTTGCGGTATAGGGTTCCTCCGTCCGCTCCCCGGTAAAGGGATTGTAATAGACGATCTCCGGCTCGGTCACAGGCGTGGTGGTTTCTTCCGTCTCTGGCGGAGCCGTCTGGGTCGGCTGGGTCTGTTCCGTCGTTTCCTTTGTCGTTTCCGTCGGCGCAGCGGAGCTTTCCCCGGGCAAGGTTCCCTCCCCGCCGGCGCAGCCGCTCAGCAGTATACACACGACCAACAGCATCGGCAGCATTCGTTTCCACATCATATTCCCAATTCCTTTCTGTTTCTACTTTGGGCGGGGTCATGCCCTTTTGTCCCATTATACCAAACCGTACCCATTATTTCAACAATCTTTGCGGCAATGTCCACACACGCCCGTTTTTCTGTTTTACCGAAGCAATTAGAATATTTGTGCCCTTTTTCTTGCCTTTTTCACATTTTTCTGGTATTCTAAGCAAAAACAGACAAAGGAGCCGCCGCTATGCGCCATTTTGCCGTCATCGACACAGAAACCAATTGGGCAGACCAGGTCATGTCCATCGGCACCGTCATCGCAGGGGATGACCGCTTCCAGCCCCTTTCCATGAAATATCACCTGTTTCCCTTGGAATGTCAGATTGGCGGAATGTATGAAAACGTGCTGTACATGGACACCCCGGTACCTCCTCGTATAATAAGTTTCAAGTAAATATTTTCAGATATCAGCAGGCTTT
>CAZVAB010000165.1:0-3403 GCA_964625045.1 uncultured Oscillospiraceae bacterium
CTAGGTATTCATCCAGAGATTCCGCATCAAATTTACCGCAGTTTTCCAGGACGATCCGGGTCTGCTTGGCGATGAAGGGGATCTGCTCCGGGGAAACATAGGCCGTTTCGCCCTTATGGTACAGCAGCCGCTCAATGATTTCGTCCCCAACGACGGACTTTTCCAGGATCTCTTCACAGTCCTCCGGCTGCACCTTCACATACTGGATGACCTTGTCGCCCTTCTGGATGCGCACCAGCGGGCCAAGCTCGCAGAAGCCCTGGCATCCGGTCTTCTTCACACCCACGGCAGCATCTTCATGGTGCCCGCCGCAAGGCGCAAACACCAACTCCACGCCGGGTGTCTGCTTTACCAGCGTTTCGAACAATTCATGGATCTTATTGGAGCCGGTGGCGATACAGCCGGTGCCGGAGCAGATCAGTATCCGGCAATCATAGGCACTCAGCTGGGCCTGTGCCGCAGCTCTGGCCTGGGTCAGTTCCTCATGATTTCTGATCATTAGCCTTTCCCCCTCAATTCCGCGATCACTGCCAAAGCCTTTTCCGGGGTCATGGCGGGATAGACCTGCTCATTGACCATCATGGTCGGTGCCAGGCCGCAAGCGCCCAGGCAGGAAACGGTCTCGACGGTGAACATCATATCGTCGGTGGTGTGCTTTTTCTTGCTCAAGCCCAGTTCCTTCCACAGTGCTTCCAGCACCGGGGTGGAATGGCGCACATGGCAGGCCGTACCATCGCAGACCTTGATGACATACTTGCCCTTTGCTTCAAAGGAGAAATTCTCATAGAAGGTGGCGACGGAATAAGCCTTTGCTTCGGTGATGCCAATTTCCTTGGCAACGTAGCCCAATAGTTCCGGGGGCAGGTAGCGGTATTCCGCTTGGATATCCTGCATAATGGGGATCAGTGAGCGAGCATCCCGGACATACCGGGAGATGATCTCGTCCGTTTTGCGGTAGTAAGACGCATCCAGCATAGTGTCAGTTTACCTCCTTGCCTATGGCAGTATCGTTCATAGGGAGTTTGCATTTTAATCATACCGCACTTTTCCATAAATGTCCATACATTTTCGTCATTTTATTGTGCGTTTGGCACAAAGAGTATTTTTATATCGATACTTTTATAGTTATTAATACCAGTGCTTGGCTCCTTCAGGCGTAAAAATGCCCCACACAGAAAAATACGTGGGGCTTTCGTCATTCATTGTCGCTGATTTTTCCCAGCAGCATCCAGTGCAGCTGTGCATTGCGTTCCTCTGCCCAGGGATATTCCTGCAAATAAACACCGCTGTATTTCTGGGCTGCCTGTTTATCCCCCGCCAGGATGCGGTAGAGATCACATTCGACTTTTCCAGTCACCAGATGGCGGTGATTGTCCGTTGTTTCGATGACATCCCGCACCCCCGCCGCTTCCAGTGCGTCTGCCAACCGTTTCCAGGTCATCCGGCACAGGGACTGGGTGCCCGCATCCGCACTTCTGTCAGGCCACAGGCAGGCGATGCACTCTCCCATGGTAAAGCCCCGCTCTCCCCGGTCCACCAGCAGCGCCAGCATTTCCCTGGGCTTTGCCCCGGAGATGTAAAGGGGCGTTCCGTCCACCGTCACGTTCAAAGTTGGGATGGTCTCAATGTACAGCCGCCGGGAGGGCAGGGGCTTATAGGTGCATTTGGCCAGTTCCTTGTGGATCTCCCCCGCCGTATAGGGCTTCAGCAAATATCCGGTGGCATCCACGCCCCAGGCATCCAGGGCGTACTGACTGAACGCTGTGACAAAGACTACACGGATATTGGGATCACGGTGCTTCAGCGCACTGGCAAGGCCCAGTCCGTGAATCCCCGGCATCTCCATATCCAAAAACGCCACATCCACCGGTTCTCCTTCCACGAACGCCAACGCTTCCTCCCCGCTTTGGAAGGTATGCAGCATATTGATCTCCGGGAAGTTCGCCACCGTCAAGCGAAAATTGTCGATTGCCGGCTTTTCATCGTCCACATAAATGATATTCATGGTGTTCCCCCTTTCTTGGGAATGGTAATGGTCACCGTGGTGCCAACGCCGATTTTGCTTTGAATTTCCATACTGCCGCCGACCAGATGTTCCAATCGGAAGCGGATGTTCCGAATCCCCACCGATTTTTCCTTTTCCAGCTGGGCCATATCGAACCCAACCCCATCATCTTCTACGGTAATGGCAATGTGGTCGCCCCGGTCACGGGTGCGCAGGATGATGGTGCCATTGGTCAGCTTTTTACTGACACCATGCTTGATGGCGTTCTCCACCACCGGCTTCAAAATCAACGGCGGGATCATAAACTGATCCGTTTCGACATCTGCGTAAAATTCGATCTTATCTCCGAAGCGCACCTGCTCCAGGGCCACATAATCCTCCAGCTGGCGCAGATCCGTTGAAAAGGGGATATTTTCATCCTTTTCCATAATATCGATGTTGCTGCGCAGATACCGGGCAAAGCGCACGATGGTATCATCCGCCATTTCCGGATCATATTTACACATTCCGCTGATGGCGTTCAAAATATTGAACACGAAATGGGAACGGATCTGGCTCATCATGGTGGTGGTGCGACTCAAGGTCAGCCTGGTCTTCATTTCCTCCAAGGCGTTTTTCTGCTCCATGAAGCTAACCAGCACCCGAATGCCCTCCATCAAAGAAGCCCACAAAATGGCACTCAGTGTGCACAGCATTCCCGCGGAGCTCTCCGCGAAATAGTACAGCAGCAGATCCAGCAAAACAGCCACACCCAGCAGCCAGGAATAATTCTGTCTAAAGAATTTGCCCGTCCCCGGTTTTTTCTCAAGCCAAGCCGCAAGTCCGCTGCCAAACAGCACCAATGCGCTGATGACCAGAGTGATGTGCGTCACCTGTAGCATTTGCCGCAGGTCTGCGATCCCGAAAAACTGTAACCCCAGCTGCACAATATAGATCAGGCAATAGCCCATACAGCCCACCCGCAGGGCCATGGGAGACAGCTTTCCCTTTCCCGTCGGCTCCACGCAGCACAGCATGGACAGGGCGATCACCATCAGCGATATAATGGACAGGGTGTAGACCAGCACAGAGCGGCTCACAAAGAGCAAATAGGCAAATTTTCCGTAGGTAAACCGCCAGATACCGGCAGAAAGCGACAGCGAGCCGATGGCATACACCCGAGGCAGCGTGCGGCCATTGATCGTGTGATAGACCGCCACTGCGATCAGCACCAGCCCCGCCAATATCACACAAAGGCTGAGGATCAGTTCCGGCAGTGCTTCCAGAAAGGCCAGTTCATAGATCTCCAATTCCGAGCCGATCAAAAACGTGGGTATTTCATCCTGATAGGTTCTGTACAGCGGATCCATTGTTACAAACTGAACATGGTACTTGTGGCTAACATTGTTATAAAGTTTA